>JBGSRE010000483.1:0-10156 GCA_041737755.1 Oligoflexus sp. | reverse complement strand
ATTGCTGTATTTTTAATACTTATTCTATTTCCTTTTTACGCACAATCTGAAGTCATCAGACAGGAAAAAACGTCTATAGTTGACGTTTCTGGCTCTATCACACCTGACTATGACTTTGATCTTTTTGTGTCCGTAAGTTTTAAACCTGTGGCAGTTTTCTCCTCATTATCCGTCGTAAATCCCATCACATTAGTCGTGTCATGTGACGAAGATATCCTAGGAAAAAGAGAGATTTATTATAGCGCTAGTCTGAAGGATAAGGAAATTCAACTAGATCTTGTCATCCGGAGCATACAGGACGAATGCAAGACAAAGAGTGTAACAATATCACTTGATCCGAATGGGGTAGAGCTGATTGCTGGCTCTACTTTTGAGAAGAATTCTATAGAGATTGTTGGAAAAAATATTGATTTGATCAAGCGAGAGCGAGCCCAAAAACAAATTGAATTAGTAAACACTATAATGGCTCTCTCAAATGCAGCGGGATCTAAAGAAGCCGTGTACTGCGCGATAGATTTTTACAAATTCGATCTATCAGATACGGACGCGAATAGATTCAAACAAAACTATAATTCTCTTTACGGATCCTACGATGCCGCAGGAATTTCCTGTCCGCTTGCAGCTCGCGGCGTATTGGCATCCGAGGTTTCAGAATGTGTTGCAGAGCCAAGGAGTTTGGCTAAATTCTGCCTGATCTATTCTCGGTATCTTCGCATCAGCAAATGGTACCAAGATTCAATTGATCGGCTAGAGCAAATTGGAAATAGGCTGGATGATAATTCCAATTCCCTGTGGCTTGATGCTGATAAAACAAAAAAAGACCTTGAGGCCGAAATCAAAGCACAGCAGGAACAGATGACAGAATCGTGATCCATTGATAACTTTTCAATCGATGGGTACATTGGGAGAGAATATGAAAATGATCATAAATATTGCAGTAACGGTTGGCTCCATATTATTCCTGTCGGCAGGAAATGCGTTTTCGGAATGTAGAGATCGACCGATCGGGTTCTACGATGTTGATGAAAAGTGCAGTTGCGATCTAAAATCCAAACCATGGCTCGGCCCAAACTGTGAGAGGGTTGATCCTTATAACCCAGACCATGCCTGTCGAATCCACTCTTATATAAAGCACCACGGAGGCAACCCGTTGGATCGCAAATTGAGTGATGAACTTCATGTCTGGTGGCAAGATGAAGGCGAGCAGATTTTGAACTTGGCTTGGAAAAACTGCGAAAGTGCACGACTAAACCGTTGCAAAGAGATTGACTTGCTTCGTCAGCAGAGCTTCAATTCCATAGTTAGTTCCATGGTCCCCACTCCGATCCATCAGATTTTTCTTCAGATAACGAACAGGAATGCAGATATTCGGAGCCGTATCGACACCCTCTCAGAACTGATGCAGGAAAAAATCAAGAACGTCTCTACTAAAGACGGCGCAAAGCAGGTTAACAAGTTTCTTTTGCAGGATATGCGGGCGATTCAGCCAATGTTTAAGGAACTTAACAGCCTGGAACGACAGCTCGATGTTATGCTCGGTTGGTTTGCCGGACAACTGGCAACCCTAGATGCCCGTGCTGCTGTGGTTGAGCATGGATTTGATTGCGGCAAATACCTACCAGATGAGCGCGCCAGTTATAGTTCGAAAGAAAATGACGTCTATGCTTTGATCAATCGATATCATGGCGATGTCAGAGATGAGCGGCGAATCACAAGCAAACTATATAACGCTACCTTTTTCAACTGGCGCTATCTGGTCTATAAAAAATATGCAGATTCTGTGGGGGCCGAAATCGGAAGAGCCATGGACGATTTGAACAGCGATCTGGCTGTTGAACAGACTGTCTGGCAATACGCTGATTGGTGGACTAACTCTTCCGCCAATGGCTTGGCCGGAAACCTGCATACGAGGTATTTCTTTCACACCGAACCCTTGCGGATCTTAAAATCACTGCGTGAAGAAGCCCTCGAATTTAAAGAGCGCTTGAAGATCTTTGAGAGGAACAACGGCCCAGCTGTTTCACAGGCCTATATAAACATTGACGCCAACATTGCGACGATCGACCGAGGGCTTAGCTTTATTACCAGTAAAGGGTGGCAAGGCCTACTGGCTCTCCAGGTTGAAGGAGCAAAGAAGCGGGCTTTTCTCGCGCCATCTAATCAAAATTGCCAGCAGTTGATTCAGCGTTTTGTCGACGGTTCATCCAAGGTCAAGAGTATCGATGCCTTTGACAAGGCGTCTTATCTTTATAAAGAGACAGTGACTATCTGCAACAAATGAACGACCTTTAGGAAATTCATCAATCATGAATAAAAAAATAGTTTTGCTTGGACTTCTTTTCTTGCTCAGCTGTGCACAGAAGCCGGTTGCAGTCTTGCACGACGACGAATCCGCATCTGAAGGCGAAAATTCCAGCGATGATCCCATGTTTGATCCCATGCCGGAAGGCGTTGATCCGGGAACTGGTGGTCCTTACGTACCAATCGTTTGGAGCACACCGCCAGATGAAAGCCAGCAATGTATAGACGGTTGCGGCAACCCCATCAACTGGCCCCAATTTACCCCTGATCCAAACGGCACCACTGTTGCGTACTTCCCCCAGAATAACAATGTTGGTTCCATTCCTCCGCCGAGATTGACGCCGAATAATGATCCCGGGACACAAGACTTATCAAAGATTTTTGATCGTTACGGTCCGCGCTACGTCCTAGACGGAGTGTTTGGGCTGCAAAATGGCCCTCAAATTCCTCAATCTCTACCCCCATCGGTAGTTGCCATTGAGGTGGCACCGATGCCCACTATTACGATGCCGACCGCACCTTCCCTTGCAACTGATCCAGCGGAAGGAATGCTTGGTACTTTTGCAAGTGGTGTCCGCGCGGCCGTGGATGTTTCGAAAGGCATGGCAACTGACGCTCAGAAAGCCATGACAGATCTTCAGAATACTTTGAATGCTAAAAATGCTGATCTGACTAAACAAGCTATTGATGAGATAGGCAAAAAGGCAGTCCAAAATAGCAATGAAATGCGTAAGCAATTGGACGATCTTAAGGAAAAAAGAGATCGTGCTGGGACAAGTTCCCTACAAAAGATCCCAAGAATCGATAAGCCTGTTCCCAAACCAAAGTACAACACCTCGCCTGAATCAGTTGAAGGAATCGGAGTACGCCGTGCACAGAGCTATGTTGATTTCGGTCGGCGAACTGTCGAATCAGCTCCGGAAACTAACGAAGGCAAGGCTGTAGCAAAGCAATTGATAGATAATAGTCAGGAAGTTGTGAAATCTGCTGATTTCAATTATGCGAAAGGCAATTCAGCATCCGGAGATGCGGGACTCAAACTTGCCTATTCGTTGATTGATGCAGCGCTCAATCTTGCCCCCTATTGCTGCGCTTGCATTTGGGCCGCCAGGTCTCGTAGTCGCGATTGGGCTTGAGGCGTTAATCCTTACCAAAAACTGGTACGAATATAAATCCGGGAAGAGCATTTGGACGGGCGAGGCGCTTTCGCCGTTTCAAAGTGATATGGCGCTCGTTAACGTTGGCTTTGCTTTTGTTCCCGCCGCGACGCAACTCGCAGGTATGGGCGTCAGCGCTCTTCAATCAGCAATGAATATGGGGCGGTCTCTGACTGCGCCTCAGCTGGCGGCCCTACCAGCTGCCGAAAAGTTTGCAGCAGGGTTTCAAAAACTGCCGACAAATCTCCACCCGCAGCGTATTGTCGCTGGAAGTTCGGATACCGTTGCCATTGTCGGACGGAGCATGGGCGACCCTAGTAAAGGTTTGGTGGGAGTCAATGATGTAGCTAAAGTGCTACGGACCGAGGGATTTCAGGTTAAAACATTCTCTCCCTCACCAGCTGCATTAGATGACTTGGCTATTAGGGGAGCAAATTATCCAAATGGATTTGTTCCTTACGAAAAGGTTCCGGAAACTCTAATGTATCAGGAAAACAGGATTTGGGCCGAAAATTTGTTGCAAAGCGGTGCGACTGTGATTGATATTGGAAACCCTAATGGGATGGCAATACCAAGTGCTTTCTATGATATGGAGATCGAGGTGATATGGAACATATTCAAAATGAAATGACCTTGGACGATCTGCAAGAAAAGACTCCTGATGTGATTGCGCCGTTAGTCGTGTATTTGGAATCATTAGGATATAAGTGCATAAGTGTCAAACCAGAGATGCTTGGCGGTTCTGCAACGATTAATCATGAGTATCTGCACACACAATCAGGTCGGATCATTTCATTCAGGTCAGTGGAGAGTCTGGGTATCACAACTCATATTGGAAAAAAAATAAATGATGAGCACTTTAGGCTCGAAGATTATTTGAAGATGAAGACAGGCACAACCTTCCTTTCGCTCACAAAAAGGGAGATAGGAGAATCCTGGGAAACTTTTGCCAAACGATGCATTAATATGATCCTGGGCCTTTTGAAAGCTGATTTGAATAAAGTTGCAAAAGGGGAAGAATGGATTTCCGTTCCGTTAGACTGGTCAATCGCAGGTCGCTGAGGAGCTAAGTTAAGTCGAACAATTCAAGCTGCCACAAACAAGAGAGGCTTTCGATGGCTTCGCCCAATAGGGGTCAAGTGCATTCGATGTTTTGGAGCTGTCAATAATATGGCCAAAATGAACGAACAAGAACTTGAACGAGATTATGAGTTGATTGCCCTAACAATTCGAAAGTGTCTGGAACAGTTCGGCTATACCTTTTTAAAAAGAGAATTTCCGAATCTCACTCCAAGTCCAATGCTTTGTGACACCTTTGTTAAGGGTTCCAATCGTACAATCACGATTTGGGTAACAGAAAATCTCGGTATCAATGCAACGATACACCAAGAATATAACGTCAAGCATTTTGGTTTGGGTGATTTCCTAAAGAAGAAGACCGGTCAAATCCATAGGACGCTAACCCAACGCCTACCTAATGAGTCCTGGGATGATTTCGCAAGTCGATGCGCTGATATTGTCCTAGATTTGTTTAAAAATGAGCTTCACGACGTGATATCGGGATCGCAATGGATCGACATCCCGTTCGATTGGGCTATTGCTGGGCGTGAATAAGAAAATGAACTACTTGGATGTTTTGGTTAATACTTAGACTGTAGCGAAAAACCAGATAAGTCATCTACCACGCCATATGATACTGGTTTGTAGTCTTTTTATTTTTGTCTATTAACTCGGATTGAAAGGATATGACGAAATGTCAAATAATTTAAGTATATTAGTATTCCTATTGGCTTTGAGCTGTTCCAGTGCAAAGCAGGATAAAGCTGCCGCTGATGATCAGGTTGCTAATCAAACAGAGACTGAAAATACTGATAAGGGCACACCAGTTCCATCTGATCCATTACCGGTTGCAATAGTGCCTGCAACACAACCCGCTACCCAGCCACCGATAAAGACGGCTTATTCGCTTTATAGCATCGCGAAATCTGAGGCAAGTCAGATCCGAAGTAGCGGCAAAGTCGTTTCCGTTTCGATTAAGCCAATCAAGGTTACAAGTGCTTTGGGACTTTTGCCTTCGATTATTTCAGCGAAATGTGGCGAAACTATAATCGCACAAACAAAAACCGAGCTGCTAACAAATAGTCGCAATAATGAAGCCCTCTATCAGCCGAGTATTGTCATTCCATCTGATTTCATTTGTGACGCTGACATCAACGTAAGTCTTGTTATCAATGGCTATCAGGTTGAGTTGGGTGATGTTATCGTTGCGGATGTTGTCTCGGTCGGCAAAGCTGTCGAAGTTCAATAGCCATCTGTGTTGGTGTTATGAGTCTGAAGTGGCCTCATTTCACCTGACACTTAGGGATTTTCTGTACGGCCGCTTGACCCATCCCAATTTGACAAGCACAGATCACATCCCCTCAAACGAGCTGCAGCAAGGCTTTGGTTTTCCAAGAAATCGAAGCTATAAGTGAGAGAACCGTTTGGACAGGGATCCGCATGAACGCACATTCCATTCAGAAATACCAACTCCTGCGACGCAGCTTCGTGCATCTTAAGGGAGTCGGGCCCCGCTCGGAAAAACACCTCTGGAAGCAAGGCTTCACCGATTGGGAACAGCTCCTCAGTAAGGCCCCGCAGCTCTATAGCTCCAAACGACTGAAGGATGTGATCCAGTCGCTTGAGTCCTCACTCGACGCCTGGAATAGGGGCGATCTCTACTACTTCGATCGCCAGCTGCCGACGAGTGATCGCTGGCGGCTGATTCCTGGTGGATTCGAGGACATCGCATACTTTGATATAGAAGCAGCCAACGGTGGTATGCCACCTGCAACCGAATCGACGGCCGTTGCTTTCTTCTTTCGCGGGGAGCTCTACCAAGAGTTTGAGTACAGTCGTAAGCGGGAACTACTCCAATGGATCATGGATGAGGCATCTCTTTTCTGCACCTACAATGGAGCAGCCTATGACCTGCCTTTTTTGAGTGCCGAATTCGGCATGAAACTGGATAAAGCTCACATCGATCTGTGTCCCTGGCTGCGCCGCCACGGTTTTAAGGGCGGTCTTAAAACCATCCAGCAAACTTCGATTCACTTGCATCAGCGCAGCTCCTTGGATCTCAATGGATTCGATGCGGTTAGACTTTGGCGGCTGCATGAGGAGCATCATGCGGGTGCCCTGGAAACACTGCTCACCTATAACGCCGAAGATGTGCTCATCCTCGAGCCCTTGCTGGTAGAAGCCTTCAATCGAGAGGTGGAAGCCCATCCGGAATTGAATCTGCAGAAGATCACGAGCGCGCCGATTCCCCTGTTGAAAACCAGCATCGATCCCGAGATTTATCAGCTGCTGCGCAATCGCGAAC
Source organism: Oligoflexus sp. (assembly GCA_041737755.1). Taxonomy (GTDB): domain Bacteria; phylum Bdellovibrionota_B; class Oligoflexia; order Oligoflexales; family Oligoflexaceae; genus Oligoflexus. The sequence goes on along the minus strand of JBGSRE010000483.1, from coordinate 3,334 downwards.
AATCCATGTGAACTCTGGGGATTTTTGGCAACTTGACTGGCCCTTTTCGAGAGCTTGATATAAGGTGAGCCGTCCTTGGACCCCCCTGGAGTCATATGCTATGCATTCGAATGCCGAAAATTCCAATTTATTTTCCAAGCTTGCCATCTCTCCTGCACTGCTGGAGACGATTGCCGAACAAGGTTTTACCCAGATGACCCCCATTCAGGCCCAGAGCATTCCTCTGCTGCTTGAAGGACACGATATCATTGGTCAATCTAAAACTGGTAGCGGTAAAACCGCAGCTTTCAGTTTGCCCATACTGGATCGCATCAGTCTACCCGGACGGAAACTGCAAGCATTGATCCTGTGTCCAACGCGAGAACTCTGCGGACAGGTGGCTCGTGAGATTCGCAAACTCGGTCGACGCCTGCCTGGACTGCAAGTGATTGTGCTTTCGGGCGGCGAACCTTTGCGCGGCCAAATCAATAGTCTTGAGGGCGGCACGCATATCGCGGTCGGCACACCCGGTCGTCTCTTGGATCACTTGCGGCGCAATACTTTGGACCTGACAACTCTGCGTTATGTTGTGCTCGATGAAGCGGATCGCATGCTGGATATGGGTTTCCAAGAAGATATGGAAGGCATCCTGGCCGAGACACCGCGCAATCGTCAGACGATTTTTTTCTCGGCAACATTTCCAGCCACGATTGAAGCCATGAGCACGACCTATCAAAGACAGGCGATGCGCGTGACAATCGCTGAAGATGATATTAAAAAGCCTAGCATTCAACAAATTCTGGTGGAAACGACTCAGGAAAATAAACTTTCCGCCTTGCATAGCCTGCTCGATCAGCATCGCCCGGAAGCAGCTATTGTCTTTTCCAATCACAAGGCTGCGATTGCCGAAATCACCAAGGCTTTGGCCGGTTGGGGCGTGAGCGCCGCAGGCTTGCATGGTGACTTAGAGCAGTTGGATCGCGATCGCGTGATGGCCAAGCTGCGGAACCGCAGTATTCGAGTTCTGGTCGCAACCGATGTTGCAGCCCGCGGCATTGATGTGGCTGATTTGGATTTGGTGATCAACTATGATCTGCCTTTAAAAGCTGATACCTACGTGCACCGCATCGGCCGCACGGGTCGTGCAGGTAAAGAAGGTGTGGCCGTTTCGTTGGCGACGCCTCGCGAAAAGATGAAAGTCGAAGCGATCGAAGAGTATACTGGCACCAGCTTCGAACGCCAAAAGCTGGATACGCCGGGCAAAGATAAAGCTCTCTATCAAGGCGCTTCCATGACGACGCTTTCGATTGGCGGTGGTCGTAAGGATAAATTGCGTCCAGGAGATATCCTTGGCGCTCTGACCGGTGAAGCGGGTGGGCTGAATGCCGCTGATATTGGCAAGATTGAAATTCACGATCGAATTGCTTACGTGGCTGTTGCCCAAGCGATTGGCCGCACCGCCGTGGAGCGTCTGCGCGACGGCCGCATCAAGGGCCGAAAATTCACGATCGATTGGGTCCGCTAAGAGACGCTGATAATTTCGTAGTCTTTGCGACCAAGGGCGAGTTTCACCTGCACCGCATCGCCCTGCACTTTGCCTAGCAATGCGTGACCAAGTGGCGACTGGGGAGTGATGGTCAAGACCGGGCGACCTGCCCATTCCAAGGCATAACCTGCTCCCCACGCCATCAAAAAACAGAGGCTGGAATGACCTTCCAGCTCCAATTCAATCAACGCGGTTGGGGCAATCCGATCGTCTGCCGTAAAACTTTTTAGCACAACTGACTTCATCAGCATCAGAGCCCCCTTGAGCTCGGCAACACGCTCTTTTTGGGCTCCAGCTAAATAGGAGGCCTCCAAGCCTCGCGTGTCGTATTTATTCTCCGGTTTACTTTCCGGATGAGTCGCTGCTTCTGCTGCTGCATCAACAGATTTTTGCAGCGTTGCGAGCTCAGTTTCTATTTGCTTTGTCAGCTGATGCAGGAGTTCGGTTTTCGTATCAGTCATTACAGCACCATATAGGAAGTCGATTGCAGGCTGCTTTTTATAACAATCCACAGATCGAGTGACCAGGAATACCTGAATGCTGAGAGATCTTGACCTACCTCGTCCACCCCGGGATAATGGAGCTTCAACTTCCTAGGAGGCAAACCATGGAACAAAAAGCCTGGCTTTATGCATTGGCTGCATCAGCTCTCGTGGCGGCTGCTATCCACCGTTCCGATGAAGCTGAGGCTGCGCCTCAAAAAACCAAGAAATCGGTGGAGTGCTTTGGAATCAATACCTGCCAAGGGACTAACAGCTGCGGTGTCACCAAAGAGCAATTGGCTGCCGCTAAGCTGGTCTTTAGAAATCATTACGAACCGACCAAACTCAGTGAATGCGCCGGCACTGCCGAAGGACCAGCAAGTAAAGGACATCTTGCCTGGATTAAAAGAGATAACAAGCAAGATTGCTTCGCTGAAAATGGATTTATCTATGTAAAAGATAAAGATGGAAAACTTAAAATAGAAGATAAAACCGGACCTCGCGAATAAGTATTGAGTCAAGAAAAATGAGGGTGCTTTTTTCAGTCTGGCCATAGCGAATCTCTCTCGCCAATGGAGATCAGCAGCGCCTTGCAAGAGCCTTCATTCCCTCCCGTGTCGATTGGATTAAATTTAAAGATATTTTTTCAAGCGCAAGCACAAAATCCAAGATATCCCCCCTTTTTTCGCTTGCGACACAGCATTTTCATACAAATTTTTTAAACTTTTTATTGCTGTGAAAAATTTTGATATCTACGCCTTAACCCAGGAAAAAACATCTCACTATGACATCAAAGCCAGATACTGGTCCGACCTACGCGGACCGAGCTTGCAAGTAGCAAAGGCTTGTGATTTATTGTAAAAGATCAGAAGGAATGATCGTTTGGCAGCGAGGACAGTTCTCATGAGTTTACGCATCGGACTTGGCTTTATTTTCTTGCTGGCATTGGCTTTAGCAGGAACTTCTTGGTTCTTTCTCAGTGGATCGGATAAGGTTTCTCAAGTAAGCAATGAGACTACCCTGACACAGTCCGACCCCCAATTATCAGATGCCCTTGAAGCCGAGGCTATTAGCACCGAGAAGGGGATGACTGAAGATTCACTGGATGGTGATTCCAGAATCCGCTCCGATGAAGAGACTACTGAAGAACCTGAAAGCAATTTGGAAAATGTGTTTCTCAGTCTTGGCCAGGAAATGGCCCGCCGTGGCTACTCCAAAGATCTCACAGAATGCATCGAGTCCCAGTTTCGAGAGAACTTGGGAATTGAAAACCCCAAGGATCTGGATTCCATGCTGATTTCCTGTGACAATCAATTTAAAGTTGATG
>JBGSRE010000472.1:0-2836 GCA_041737755.1 Oligoflexus sp. | reverse complement strand
AAAGGAATGCCAGTTGGGATGTTTAAATCAAGGATATCCGTCCTCGACAGATGGTCCAGATGTTTGACAAGCGCACGTAAAGTATTGCCATGAGTGACAATCAGAACTCGTTGCCCCTTCCTGATAGCCGGAACAATGGCTTCTTCCCAATAGGGCATAAGGCGATCTTCCAGGTCTTTCAGTGATTCAGTTCTCGGTATTTGCTCCGCTCGAAGTCGCTTATAGCGAACATCCCATCTTGCACTGCGCATATCGGAATCGTCGAGTGGCATGGGCTGAGAATCGAAGGATCGACGCCATTTTTTTACCTGTTCGTCTCCGAATGTTTTTGCGGTGTCGGCTTTATTGAGTCCCTGAAGCGCTCCGTAATGTCGTTCATTGAGGCGCCAATCAAGATTTTCTGGAATCCACATAAGATCCAGTTCTTCAAGAACGATCCAAAGAGTTTGAATGGCTCGACTTAAGACTGAAGTAAAAGCGACATCAAATGCATAGCCTTCCTTCAAAAGCGAATGACCAGCCCGATGAGCTTCTCCTACGCCCTTTGCGGATAACCTTACATCGGTCCAACCAGTAAAAATATTTTGCTGATTCCAGACGCTTTCACCATGTCTTAGAAGAACTAATTGTGGCATAAAATTCCAATCTCGACCTGGTCGTGTTTCGCTGGGATAACCTTGAACTCAAAAAGAACATTTTCACTACACTATTGAATCCTGTTTTGTCTTTGACGCTGTATGTTTCGGGGGGACATGTATCAAACTCGATACATGCTTGCATTTTGTTACGTCTTTTTGGAGGAACTTTGCATCCGAATCCAAAATTGCCCAATGACAAGAGGTATGATGCTTGCCGTCAGAATAAGCAACCAACCATAGACTCCAGGATCTTCCACCTTAAGAAGTTCACCCAGCGGCCTGACGTATACTGTCAGGAGCAGTAAAATCGTAGAGAGTACCAACGCTCCCCATACAAATGGGTTTCGAGTAATATCGTTGCGAAAGAAGCCCGAGTCCAGATCACGCATATTGAAAACGTGCCAAAGCTGAGCAAATGAAAGTGTTAAGAAAGAGACTGTCACAGCGCGCTCCGGCCCCACCTGAGCCCACCGCATGGATAGGAAAAAAGCCCCAAGCACAACCAGAGTAATCAACAATCCATATCCACCAATCCTGAACCAATGCTTTTTGGAAACTATCGCTTCCTTAGCATCCCTAGGAGGAATCTTCATGATATGGGGTTCCCCTTCTCCCATACCAAGTGCCAAAGCTGGAAAGACATCCGTCACCAGATTCAAAAACAGAATTTGCAGTGGCAGCAGCGGCAGTGGTGCGCTGACAAAGGCAGCAACTGTCACCACTAAAATCTCACTCATGTTACAGGAAAGAAGGTACACGACAAATTTTCTGATATTATTGAATATGATCCGCCCTTGTTGGATTGAGGCCACGATGCTGGAAAACGCGTCGTCTCCCAACACCATCGCTGCGGCTTCACGCGCCACCTGCGTACCTCGTTTGCCCATGGCGATGCCGATATCGGCCTTTCGAAGAGCTGGCGCATCATTGACACCGTCACCGGTCATCGCAACGATAAAGCCTTGTTCCTGATACAAGGAAACGAGACCAAACTTTTGCTTGGGACTCACTCGTGAAAACACTGCGGCTCGAAATATCTGTGATTTGTCACTCCCTTTGCTAAGATCCAGCTCCTTGGCATCGATGACCACGGCCTTTTCATCGCCTTCGGCAATAAGACCAACAGCTTTCGCAACGTTTAAGGCTGTTGCTTTTTGATCGCCAGTCACCATGATCACTCGAATTCCAGCTTCCTGACATTGCAAAATAGCTTGACGGACATCCTTGCGAGGTGGATCGACCAGGGCGACAAGGCCGATCATCGTCAAGTTGCAATAGGGCGATTCATCGACTGAATCCACAAGTTTAGTCGCCAAAGACAAAACCCTGTAGCCTTGTTCCGCCAAGTGCACGGCCTGATCCCGCCAGTGCCTTCGACTTTCGGCATTCAGCTCACTTTCCCCTTGGCCAGACAATTCCTTTGAGCACGCATCCAGAACTTTTTTCGAGGCACCCTTAACCGCGACCTCGTATCGACCCTTCGCCTGATGAAAGGTGGCCATCATCATCGATTCCGAATCAAATGCTTCCTCGCGAACTTCAGGGCGTTTCGAAACTAAATTTTCGCGATGGATACCTGCTCTCGCTCCTAGTGCCAGGAGTGCAACTTCCATCGGGTCGCCAACCCCACTTTGATTGCCTTCCTCAGAATTTAAAGCGCCGTTGTTACAGAGCACAGCAATTTCAACAGCTCTCGCGAGAGGAAGGTTGCCCTGAACATCGAAGGGTTCATGAACATCAATATCTCCACTCGCAACGACTATCCTTGTTGCTGTCATTTGGTTTTCCGTAAGCGTTCCCGTTTTGTCAGTCAAAATGATATTCGTTGCCCCAAGTGTCTCAACTGCTGACAAGCGATTGATAAGAGCATTTCGTTTCGCCATACGCCACATACCGCGGGCCAAAGCGATCGTTGAAATGATAGCTAGACCTTCTGGAATGGCAGCTACTGCGAGTGCTATCGCCGTCTTCATCATGATCAAAGCATTTTTACCCCCCAAAATCCCAGCTCCCACCACAAAGACAGTGATGGCCAATGTGAGATAAACAAGGTTCCGCCCTAACTTATCGAGTTGTCTTTCGAGAGGAGTCCTCTTTTCTTGGGTTTCATTGACCAGGGTTGAAATCTGCCCGATCTCCGTTTTCATACCGGTCGCCACGACAACGCCTTCGCCGGACCCTCTGGTGATCGTTGTTCC
>JBGSRE010000461.1:0-9802 GCA_041737755.1 Oligoflexus sp. | reverse complement strand
CGCCAGGTGACTCCTTTGTTGACGACAGCTTCAACGGTCACTGGTGGCCCGATGAGCAATTCGGCAGTCGATTCGGCTTGGGACAGTTGCCCGGGGATTTTTCCTTTCAGCGCGGCGGGACCACTTTTTATTTACCCTTGGCGACTTGCCTGATCTTAAGTTTAGCACTGTCAGCAATCCTCTGGCTTTTTCGAAAGTGGAGCGCTTGATCAAAACGCATTTCCATAAAGGAAATAGACGCCCACAATTCCCTGACTCACGCCCAGATCCAAGCGCAGGTTGTTCATGCTTTTGGGATCGATGAAATAGTCGAGCCCAATGCCGCCTGCCCCCTTGCCGGCGGACTGGTCCAGATCTTCCAGGCGTTGAGCATGGGCACCCACCCCAGCAAAGACTCGATAGCCCCAGTCCTGACCCCAGAGACTTCGCCATTCAGCCTGGCTATAGGCCACTGCGTAATCACGGAATTGGTTGCCATAGAAGCCGCGCAGAACCTGATTGCCCCCCAAACCCTGGAGCAAATAAAAAGGCAGGTCCTTCAGCTCCATCTGTGCCGCATAAAATTGCAGCGCAATGGATCGTCGATCGTTCAGGCTGCTATATGTTTTGAGATCCAGTCCTGAGACTGCCTCCCTATCCGAGGCTTGTTCCGTTTTGAAATGATTGTTGCGATAGAAAGCTCGAATCAAGTGGCCGCTGGTGGCGCGAACTTTGCTGCTCCTGCTATCATGACCCAGACCAAAACTTAAGTTTTGCTGCTGGCCCTTATAACCCCATTTTTTAAATTCAGCAGCGATCGCTGGGGTGGGCTTTGCACCGACTTCGGCAAATTCTTGCAAGCCGACTCCATACTCCACCTCATAAAAATAGCGTTGATAAAAAATATTTTTGAAACGAGTTTCCAGGTTCAGGCTTTTGACTCGATAGGCTTCGGCTTCATCCGGGTGGAGATGAGCCTTTTCCCGACCGTAGTATTCACTTGGAAAATCCTGGATCGCGACCTTGCCCGTCCATTCCTTCCGTCCTTGGTCCCAATACAGTTTGGGTTCCAGCACGGCTATGATCTGATTTTTCTCAGTGATGGTGACGAAGGCGATCACTTGCGAAGGGTCGCCCTGGCTAGGTTCTTCGAGGTTGCGAATGAGAAAACCACCCAGGCCAACTCCGGTATCGGGGGTGAATAGAAATACCGGTAATAAGCGTGATAAGGCTGGAGTAGGCGTGGAATCGGCCGTGCTTAATGTCGCTTCAGCCATTGCGAAATTCGAGCTCATGCTAAACAGGAAAATGAGCAAGCGGCCAAGTTTCATCATCAGCCTCTCAGGTTTGGAAAGATTTAGCGACCGAGTGAAGAAATGGCCAGACTATTGATGAAGAGATCGTCGATGTCGATATCATCACCGGGAGTAACACGGAGAATATAGGCGCCGGGTTTTAAGTTCAGAACTTTGTATTTGAGCGAGACAGGGGCAGCAGTGACCGGTAGAAACTCTTTGAAAGTTTCTGCTGCCGTAGCATCCAAAAGCCGAATCATCGAATCATTGGGCCGAATAATACCACAAAGACCGGTTAAGTTGATCATGAAGCTGCTCATTCCCACCGGAACTTGAAAGGGCATATCGTAGCTGAGACCCACCATTTTGGATTGCCGAACAAAGGTCTGCGTGCAGCCTTGCAACGCTCTGGTACCATCCCCAATCTGCAGGGCTTGCGTGTCAAACTCAGTCTGGTAGATCCATTCCTTGCCAGAAGCGGACGAAATCTTGAGCACGACCGATCGAATACTACCGACTGCTGCTGTCGTGTTCAGGTGCCAACGAAAGCCTTGCAGGCTTGATGGCGTGAAAGTGACCGCTTGATTATTGGTGGAAAACTCAAGCTTCAAACCCTCAGGAGGGTTGATATTGCTCATTGCCTCGGTATCCAAACGGCATTCTACCTGAACGCTTTGCACACAAACGAGAAAGGCCCCACCGACCATCGCTGGTTCCATGGCTGCGCTGGTCTCTGCCTCATAACTTTCCGAGTCAGAAGTTTCCGAGGATATCCTCGTTTCTGGTATGACTGTCGAAACTGTTTGGGTGTTGATTGGGGAAGCTACATTGCTTTCTACTTGAGACGATGCATTGCCTTGAGCGGCAGGTTCCTTGGCCGTTCCATTGAAATCATTCTTTGCACAGGACAGGTGCAAAGAGCTGAAGACAAGAATGCTTAGGCTCAGGTTTTTCAATTACTTTTCCTTTAGCAATGACAGCTATATTCTTTTATCGGAAAACTTTTATTGTCAGGCATAAAAAACCTATAACAATCAGAATACATTAACTTATTAAGCAGGATAAGGCAGCCGGAGCCGGCACCCTTTGAAAGGCTGAAAAAAGCTAGCAGGAACTGAAGACTCAGTTAAGTATAGAAAGGTCTTGGGCAGACTTGGGCAATTTCAATCCTTGGGCATAAACACGCGCAAAGTCCTCTAGGGCCTGCAAGGTTTCAAGCTTATCCTTGCCCATGATAATGTGGGCCATGAATACAGTCGCAAAACCCTGAAATCCCACTGAAAAACAGATGTGATGGAGATTGGCATCCAGGGGCAGTTCACCCCTCCTCTGCAGCCCTTCCAGACGCTCGAGAAGTTGAGGATCGGCTTCCAAGGACACATGATTGCGGATCTTTTCATTCAACGCAGGATCGATGGCCGCGCGCGAGATGATGATCCGAATGAAATCTTTGAGTTTGATGTCCGATTCGGCTTTGCTGCGTAGATACTTGCAAAGTTCGGCTTCCAAGCTTTCGCAGGGGCTATATTCCAGCTGAAGGCATTTCTTTTCGTTGATGAATTTAACGATGATGGCAAGGAGCAGACCCTCTTTGCTCTGAAAATAGCGACTGATAAGAGACTCATTGCTGCCGGCCCTTTGGGCAATGAGTTTAGTCGTTGCGCCCTCATAGCCGAATTCCGAAAACACCTCCAGGCCAGCCTGAATCAGCTTTTGCTGGGTCGCTTCGCGGTCGCGTGGCTTCTTGCATCGCTCGGTGGCCGAGATCCGGGGGACCGAATAAGGCTTCAAACTGGGTCTCTCCACACTCATGGATCCTCCGCTTAACTGACTGAATTTATTGTTGCCGATCTTCATACCCTGTCTTTGGCGACGAATCAAGTAAATACCCACTTACTTAGGCTTGCTATTCCATTGCGGAGCGGTTAAGTAAGTAAGCGCGTACATACCCGTCAAATGAACGGTACGCTGGAGACCCGGATGAAGACCTCGAGCAAACCCCATAAAATCGTTCCCTTTGTTGTTCTTTTAGCAGCCGCGATTGGGCTTTTAGGCTGTGGCCAGCGTTATACACCTTGGGCAACGAATGTGCCGTCGAACCTGAAAAATCTCACGGACCAGCAGCTGTCGGCTTTGAACGAACTTCCAGAACAAGAGTTGCCCTTTACCATGGCTGTCATGGGCGATCCGCAGGGCACGCCGAAAGATTTGGAAAAAGTCGTCGATGAGATCAATCGCCGAGGCGATGTAAAGTTCACGCTGGTGCTTGGCGACCTCACGGATTACGGACTTTTGCATGAGTACATCTGGGCTGGTGAAGCTCTGAGTCGCTCGCAAGTTCCGTTTCTGACCGTGGTTGGTAACCATGATGCGATTTCTCACGGCAAGAAGATCTATAGCGAGATGTTTGGTCCATTCAACTACACCTTCCAGTATGCTGGCTTGCAATTTGTGATGTTTAACAACAATCAGTTCGAATTTGGTGAGACCGATTTCGGCTGGCTGCAAAAAGTTGCTGATAATCGCACTATTGTCGCGTCGCACATCGTTCCCGTAATCGATATGCACAGTGCGGAACAAATCGAGCAATGGCAAGATATCAATCAAAGCGCCGGAATTCTCAGCTCATTGCATGGCCACCGAGGCTCTAAAAGGGATTTCTTTTGGGAAGAAAAAGGTGTGCCGTACTACGTTGTGCCCAAGGTTTCGGGACAACGCTATTCGCTGGTAACCGTCCATGAAGATTTAACGGTAACTTATCAAATGTGCCAGAGTGAATGCGGAGAAATTCCATGAAAATTCTCGCCGCATTTATTTTTTCTTTAAGCTTGGCTTCAACCGCTGTTCTTGGTCAAGAGATTCAATCCATTAAATTCGCCAGTCCTACTGCGGAATGGTTGCCTGATTCGGCGATCACTCAGCACGCTGCCTATGCAGGATACCTTGCGGTTGGATTCGGTTATGAATGGCGAGACAGCTGGGCACTGGATCTCTTGTATGGTTACACCCCAGTTGAGCTAGCTGGTCAAGCCGTTCATTCTTGGACGCTCAAACCTACAGCTTATCTGGGTTCTATTGGCTCCAAGCAAACCATCAAAGTTCAGCCTTACTTGGGCCTTTCGATCCATTACAGTCCGGATGATGAGCTTTTTGTGCGTTTGCCGAGCCAGTATCCAAAAGGCTATTACACGGCTACTGCGTTTCGTCCCGCCCTGGTTGGAGGACTCGAGTTTCGGATTCGGAACTCAGTAGCAGTTGGTTTTGAATTTGCCGTGCTGGACAGTGAACTCGCCTATTGGCGTGACTCGCAGAGTTTTGACGCTTCCGAAATGGGCAGTGGAGGCCTTTCCGTTCGATGGCTGCTTTAATCTCATACCTGCCTCTTATCACTCCTCCCCTGGAGCAAGCCTTGCTGGATTGACTGTAAATCATTAGTATAAGCAAGAGAACGGCTACCCTTTTGCGGAAAAGGGCAGCCTAAGCGGGAAGACTTATGGTCCATTCCAAGTGGGATCGGCGGCTGTCATCGGTCATTGCAAATGGCTCAATCACAGTTGGGAAAACCTCCTCTCAAGGGGGCGATTCAGCGGCTGATGCCGGGATGTATGGGTCAAAAGCAAGCCCTGTGGACAGAGTTTTTGGTAGAGATTGTCAATCGCGCTGTAGCCATCAGCGCCAAGTCCACGACAGGAAATAAAGTGTCCTTCACTATCTCTTCCACAAAGTTCGACCAGGACCCCGCGCTGATCGCGGGTGAAGGCCAGTCGCAAATCCAAACTCCTTTGCCACACAAGCTCACAGTTCTGCATTTTTTTGCAGGCGTAGGCGTGCAGGCTCGGCGACGACGGCATGCGGCGAAACATAGTATTCACAAGCATAAAGTTCATAGCTCCATTGGTGACGATGTCAAAGTTAAAGCAAAACAAATGCCAGACTATAAAAGCGAAGTTTTTGCCAATCTGCAAGACAGGAATGGCAAAGTCCTGCTGAATTCCCCGCAATCAGCTTGTTCATTTTCACGCTGAATGGCCCTTGTCACACCCTTCGGTTGGATCGAGAGAAAGGATGCGCATGCCCGAAAAGCCCCCCCAAAAAACCAAAGCTATCAAACCACGCCGGCCCTATCGGCAAATTCTGCAAAGCCTAGGTAAAGTCGTCAAAATCAATCGGGAGATTGCAACACCGGTCTGGCTTTGCGGCAATGCCGAGCATAACGAATGGGGGGCTTGGCCTTTACGCTTGACCATCTGGAATATGTTTAAGGGCTTAGGCGGAGAACACTTCTACAACGATTTTCGGCTCTTGAGTTTTCAAAGCGATTTGGTGCTCTTGCAGGAGGCTCTGCTTTCCCGTCGTTCGCTCATGGAGCTTTCCCCGGATGGTTTTTTGGGAGTGCACGGGGCTTCTTACGAACGCATCGATAGTCTTCGCGATGGCGTCATGACCCTGGCAAGAATGATGACGAGCGAAGCTCCGCAGCGCATCCTTTGCAAATATCCAGAACCAGTTCTGAAGACACCCAAAGCCGCCCTGGTGACCAGCTATGCACTAGAGAATGGGCCGGAAGGCCTGATGGTGGTCAATCTCCACGCGACACTCATTCGCACTATCAAGCGCGCTGTGGAAGAGCTGGATCACCTCATCCATCAGCTGCCTTTGCACCAGGGACCGATTATTTTCGCCGGTGACTTCAACACCTTCACGCCCCGCTATTTCAAGGCTGTCGCTGGCAAGTTAGAGGAATTAGGCTTGCACTATGTGCCGATTCCAGGCGATCCGAGGCGACCTGTGGATCATTTGGATCAGCTGTTCGTGCGAGGTCTGCAGGTGAAAGAAATTTGGGTGGATACCCGCATCAAATCTTCCGATCATTTTCCGATTCGGGCGATCCTGGAGCTCGACCCAAAGAGCAGCAGGGAATGATGGTGCCATTATGGCATTTTTGTGCGATACGTGACCCGTTCTGAATCACTTTGGGATCGTCAGCCAACAGGACTGATCAACAGGGAACACTTTTGCATGGATCACTCGAAGTCCTGCTTGCGCTTTCTAGCCCCATCTCGCAGTCTCATTAAAGCTTGACCGACTCATTGCTAGCACTCGCGTTCAGGATTTCAGAAAATGCCGCATATACCGCTGACACAGCTGCTGGAAAAAAAGATAGGCGATTACCTGCAGGCCGAGGCATTGCTTCTGGAGCAATTGGCCGAGCGGGTGAACGTGCCACTGGCTACTCTGCGTCGCCTCAGCAGAGGTGGTGAAGCGGGAGGCTGTTCCTTTTACAACGCCTTTCTTATTTTGACCCATATCGTTCCCGACGAAGCTGGCGTCCTTTTGGAAACTTACTATCCAGAGTTTATGGATGAGATCGCTCGCAAGCAAAAAACTGTTCGAGTAGAGCAGGTCATAGCCGAACAGAAAAAAGGTGAAATGAAGAAAGAGTCGAATATTATTCGAACTGTCTTTCAGTCGGTGCACCACTATCGCCTTTACGGCTGGATTTTGGCTGGAATATCTCTTGAAAATATCATAAAAAAATTTGGCGGGGATGGTCTGACCATACTCGATGAGTTCATTGATGCTCAGGTCGTTGCTGTACTTGACGATGGATCGATTTTTCCGATTGTCGAAGAAGCGGTGGTTATGAGTCATAGCGACCTGAAACGGCAGGCTCAGTTGAATATCGAGCTGCTTGATTGGGCGTCTCAGGAGTCCTGGGTTTGGACCAGGATGACTAATCTCAATCCCAATGCAGCTTCAGAAGTCAGAAATATTATGCAGGAAGCACGACGTCGGATTTGGGAGATAATGGAAGACGAAGCCAATAGTGGCGCTTTACCCGTACATTTAACTTTAATATCGGACTTTGTCCGCTAATTGCCCAGATGACAGGGGAAACTCCAATGAAAGTTTTTACTGAAATGGCTTGTTTGTTGGTCCTTGGAACGGGCACAGCCTTTGGTGGTGGAATAGGTGGGCTCGGTGGTGGATCAAGGATGGCGGTATGCTACGATTCCCCGAGCTATAGGCTCTATATCGAGGGTCGACTCGCCGATCGATGCGCTGGCTCGCGAAGTTTTTCAGCTGTGGACTACCAGTTGCAAAGCTTTTCCATCGATGTGAATGTCTTGGACTCATTGCAGTATAAGATGGATTCCAATCAGCTGGTGAATGCCAAAAGCCTGAGCGGAGCTAACAAGTCCTATCGAGTTTATCCGGGCGATGAGCAGCAGCAATTCGAACTCGTGGATCGTCGTGAGGCGATTCGAAGCGGGCGCTAGGGATCCATTGGCAAGGGCTCCGAACTTTGTTAAAACTCTGAATCAGCTTGTCAGTTGATGCCAGAGAAAAAGAGGAAGCCCATGAGCGAATATAAAGAAATCACCAGCGACGAAGTCTTTGCACTCTATCAATTAACAGGTGCGGTTCATTTGATCGATGTCCGTGAAGATAATGAGTTTGCCGAAGCCAGTGCAAGCATCAGCACGAATCTGCCTCTGAGTCAGCTGACCGATCCGACTGTCATTGATAAGCTCGGCATTGGCCAAGACGAAGCCATCTACCTCATCTGTCGGTCCGGCAAGCGCTCGGCCACAGCCTGTGAAATATTCGCTCAAAAGGGCTATCAGAGGCTCTATAACGTGACGGGAGGAATGCTGGCTTGGCAGGCAGGTTTGCTGCCGCTCCGTTAAAAAAAATGCGGATAGCCAGAGCTATCCGCACGCGAGGGAGAGGGGCTCGTCACTTCGAAAGATTCTCATCTCTCGGACGAACGGGAACAAGGAGGCGATGGCTTTGACGAAAACCATCACCACTTGCAGATCTTCCATGCCAAAGCTGGCATCGGTCTCGCCTCATCGACTTGGTAGCAATTGATCGAATCATGTCGCCTCCTGTTCCTTTTCCATGGGCAATGGCTTCAAAGTCTCCAGTGCATGGCTTATTCCAGAAAAAAAGCGAGTTATTTCACAAGGAAAACTGTTGTTAATTCTTACGTGCAGGCATTTTTGTCGAAGTCTTGGCCAGAATTATTAAAATTCTAAAGTCAAACCCAGCTGCCAGGACTGATAGGATGGTTTGGAAGTCGCAAGGAACTGTGCATCGTCATCAAGGTCTTCGACTAGGCCTGCACTCTCGGCCTTACGGCCGATACTCATCGTGAAGCTTCTATCATAGGATTGAACAGCTTCAGCGAATAAACCCACATGCCCCCAAAACAGCTGCATGCCCAGGCCAAACTCCCGACCTGCTTGCTTGACTTCGACTTCATATTCTTGCTCTTGGGATGGATCCGAGACCAGAGTGGGAGCCCTTATGCTCGTGAGGGATCGGCTCATGATCAGCTGATTGTAGATCGCATAGAATCGAGCCATGCCGAATCTTGGGCCAACCCGCAGCGAGCCTGAAAGTTCCTGTAAGCTCATGGGAACTAATTGTTCATTGATTTTAAGTTTCGTATCATCAAGGTGATAAATCACGCCCAGTGAAAATGCAGGGAAGAAATTCACATAGCTTCGCAGTTCGAAGCTCTTGCCCTGCTGGATGAGGTCTAGAAATTTGCCCTGACTCAGCAACTTGTCGTCCTTATCCTTAGCCAATATTTCATCGTCCTTATGATAGTTGCGAAAGCCAGTCCCGAGAGTCAAAGTAAGCAGAGGATTGAAGTCGCTTTGGACTTTAAAATCAGCGGTATCCTTGACCCAGGCGACATCCGCATCGCTGCCATCCCAGAGGCGTAAACTCCCGTCGCTTTCCAAGGCCGCCAGCCGATAGATATTGCCGATCACGAATCGTTCTGGATTGCCACTGATCTGAATCTCGACCTTTCGGCCACTCTTGGACTTCCGAGTAATCTGACCGCGCGATACTTCGCTGCCTTGATCCAAGAGCGTAATCCGGGATCCAGGATCCGCACTTTGGGCTTCTTCAGGAGTCAGGCTGACAAATAGCAGTCGGCCTTTTTTCTGCAATAACTCAGCGGCATCGACGCTTGAAAGTGGGCTTAAGATGAGGGGCCACAGCAAGAGGAGCTTACGCATAGGATCTCCAACAGATTCAGGCTCAAGGGTTTCTAAGGCTCCTCCTCCAAGTCTTGGGCCACATGCAACTCGCTGAAATGACGAGGCAAGCTATGTCAAGGAATCGAACAGGGACTGTCAGGATCGGAACAAATTCTGGGGAATGCGAAGGCCAGATAAAAACCGCAAGCTGTCACTTATACTTCACAAGCGATTTAACCTGGTGACGGTTTCTTTGGTGCAAAGCTGTGTGGATATAAGCAGCAGAGATCGCAGACAGTCCGAGGAGAAGCCATTTCAATCGTAGCGAGGATTATGGTATGGGCTTTGCTTTTCATCCCTGGTCCTCATAATCCGGTTTTTTAAGGAGAACAAGCTATGCGCTTTCTGCTGTGTTTCAGCATCTTTTGTTTAGCGATCGAATCGACTCCTCTGCATGCGAACGGAGCCACAAATATTGGCTATCAAGCAGGTGCCGATATGGCAAAACGCTTGTGGTCTGGCAAGTAC
>JBGSRE010000459.1:0-3838 GCA_041737755.1 Oligoflexus sp. | reverse complement strand
GCCGCCGCCGATGAAGTGGGCCGTGACGGGTTGTCCAACATCGGTATCAAAAGCCCACGGCAGCGTAGCTCCCGTACAGCTATCGAAAACGGCTGGAATATCGATCATTATGGGATCACCTGTTACGGGATCGAAAACTGGCAGGCCGGTCACGGGATCAGCCGCAGGCTCTTTCGTGGCATCTTTTTTCTTACAGCTGAACGGTTGAGTCGAAAGGGTTCCCGTGAATCCAATTCTGCAGCTTGGCCTCGGCGGTGCAGGTAAGAGCATCGTCGCGCTGGAGTTGATCTTCTTGTCGGCATTCTTGTTCAAGGTCATGTCCACCGAGCTGTTGGCTTTAACTTCGGCATGAGTGATGAGATAGGGGCGACTGCTGTTTCTGTTAGCCAGCAGGGTCGATCTTAATTGCGTCGAAGCTCTCGTCCCTTGAGGTTTGCCATGATAGGAAGTGGAAAATACGGTTACGGTATCAGGTGCGCCCGTCCAGAGACTGTTGGGAGTGGCGGTAGAACTTACCACCATCTTTGCACTGGTTGCTGGCAAATAGGGATCGGGATATATGGCGGGATTGGTGCCCGAAGCCAATGCTTGATAAACGCTAAAGGCGTTAAAATTCAGATCGCTTGCTTCCTGACTGGCATTCCGCACATCGGAAGCTTTCATCACCGACTGCGAGCGCAGCAAATTGTAACCGCCCACAATGCCTGTTATGCCTGCAAGAATGATAACAAGGCCCATGGAACTGAAGCCGGATTCCCGGTGACTGGCGCGTCGCATACAAACTCCTGCAAGATAAGATTATCCCCATGCCATAGGATCGGCCTCTTTCTCGCCGCGCTTTATTGCTGAAATCATCCTGCTAAAATCATTCAGAAAATCCTCCTAAAAGCCGAGTTTTTAAAAGCTTTGCCGTTTTTTGCCGAAGAGGCTGAAGACGGGCAATATGCATTGAGGAAACAATTGAAAATTCGCTCACATTCAGGATTTAGTCTGGTTGAAACCTTGGTCAGCGTGGCCATCCTCGGCCTTATCGTACTAGGCACGAGACAGATGATGCTGCGGGCCCAGCAAAGTAACCAGACGGAAGCTTTGCGCAAAAACAGTGTGGAAGTTTCTCAGGAACTCACGCGGCGGCTCAATCATTACTATAAGCGGCATACGGCCAAGACTTTGCTTGCACCGAACAGACTGGCCCTAACTTTACCGAGTGGGCAGGTTGTCATCGAAACAGCATGTTTAGCCAACGATATCCCCTTCCAGGCTCCTGATGCGCTGCTCAATCGCTGTGTTCAATGCCCAAGCAGTCAAAGGCAGGTGGTTCGGATCACGGCTAACAATAGAACTCAGATTTTGCCAGGTGCCACGCAAAAGCCAGATATGCCATCGGCAGCCTCGGTTTGCTTTAAGAACGGAACGGATCCCGATGAAATAGAGTTAATCATGGAGATTTTGGTGGTCGACCCCATTAAGAAGACCGATAAAAAAGTCAGCAAGTCGGAAAGCTTTTTGATCAAGGATACTTCACACTTTTCTTCATTTGAGTAGTCTATGCGCGAAGGTTTATCATCTCAGTCCGGACTGTCCTTGGTGGAAACCTTGGTTTCCCTCGTGCTGCTCAGTATAATCGGCTATTTTATTATGGCTTCGCAAAACAAAGCCCAAAAAATTATGTTCAAAGGCACCAGTCGCGATGCCCATGCCCATGCCCAGATTGTTTCGGTCGTAAAAAGTAAAACGGGCAAAACTCTGGAGCAAATTCTGAGCACGGCCAATAGCTCGCCAGCCGGCCTCGCTGTTCTGCTCAACACGGAGCTCAATTTGGGGGAATCGATTCGCCTGAGTTGGGCCAAACCAGTGGGCAGAAGCAAGCAAGTGACGATGCAATACCTGGCTCAAGCCGATCCTGTCGCTCAGCAGACCCGAGATGCCTGCCGAAGTTCGCAGACATTTATAGGAGCATGGCAAGGCACACAGCTGCCGCTGCGTCTCGCCTCGCAACGCCTCATGTTCTGCGGGCAGATGCGGATGCCTGCCAATCCTGACAAGACTTTCGGATCGCAGAGTATGGCTCAGGCTCAGTATGGGTTTGTCGCGCTCGATGTGAATTTCACCCGAGTGATCGATGGCATGGCCATTCCTCTGTCAGCGTTTGGCCCTGGAGGAACCCTTGCTACGGTAACCTGGACCATGGTCTGGAGCTATCAAAGAAACCAGGAGAACGTTCAGCAATTCAGAAAGGGTGTTTATCACATCGTGCCCTGATCCTCGAATCGGCTTTGGCTGGCAGCGACTCACGATGAAGGTTCTTTCAAGCGGGGTCTTTGATCGATTGCTGCGGCTGAAGCTTTCCTGGAAGCTCGAGGACAAACCGAGTATGGGCCGATTGTTTGTCGAAGAAGAGTCGCCCGCCATGGTCTTCTGCTATCCCTTTCGCTATGCTCAAACCTAAACCAGTCCCATTGCCAACAGGCTTTGTGGTAAAAAAAGGCTGCATCAGCTTTGCTTGTGTGGCTTCACTTATCCCACAGCCGCTGTCGGTGATGTGAAATTGCAAGACTCCAGTGTCGACCGCAACAACTGAGATGTCGATCCACCGATCGCTCAAGGCCTCCACAGCATCCTTGGAGTTGGTCAAAAGATTGAACAGCGCCAGGACAATTTGATTTTCATTGCAGGTCAGCATGAAGTCTGGACAATCACCAACAATGAGCTCAATCCCCTTGGAACGAATCTGCTGCTGGTAGAGATTCAGTAGCCGCTGAACGATGGATTTAGCAGTGGTTTCCGCTTTCAATTCATCGTCACGCTCCCGAGCAAAGCTTAATAAGCCTTCAACGATTTTGGCGATTCGCTGGCCAGTAGCATGAATAGCACCGAGTTCCCCAATAAGTTCGCCAGGGTCGACGTTTGACTTCTGCAGGCGTCGACGCAAGCGATCGCTTTTGCCGATGATAATGGCCAAAGGGTTATTGATTTCATGGGCCACACCGCCAGCCATATCGCCCAGCGAAGCCATTTTATTGGCATGCAGCAGCTGGGCCTCGGCCTGCTTACGCTCTGTGATATCGAAACGCAGGGCCAAGTAGCTGCAAATCTGGCCCCGGACATCCCGCAAAGGTGTAATTGCCGTTTCAACCCAATAGAGCTTGCCATCTTTGCGCTTGTTGCACACTTCCCCGAACCAACTTTGACCCTTGCTAATCGTTGACCAGAGTTGGGCAAAAAATGCTGGTTCATGCATAGATGAATTGACGAGCTTGTGAGTCGAACCAAGCAATTCTTCTGGCGAATAGCCACTGATAGTGCAAAACTTTTCGTTCACACGAGTAATGACCCCAGATAGGTTGGTTTCAGCCATAATGGCCATTGCAGAGATGGCATTATACACTTGACGAAATTCGCTTTCGATCGCTTTTAGATTGGTATTATCATAGCTGATACCTAGGATCCGCAAGGCCTTGCCGTCTGTGGACCTTTCCACAATTGATTTCGAGAACATCTGACGCATTTCACCGTCAGGTCGAAGTATACGGAAGTCTAAATCGATACGGGATTTTCCTTGCGCAACCCGATTCATATAATCATCCTGCACAAGAAACTTGTCTTCGGGATGAATCACGCAATCATTGGCCTGAAGAGCATTAGGACACTGTTCCCGCGTCAAGCCATAGAGCGTGTACATCGAGTCATCAAACTCTAAATGCCGCTTCTCCACATCGAATTCCCAAACTCCGCAATCCACGGCATCCAAAATAAACGCTAACTTTTTCGCCTGCGCAAGTTTCAGTTGATCAACTTTGGTTGCAGCTGCCTCAAAATTTGCGCGGGCTTCGGCGGC
>JBGSRE010000384.1:0-2863 GCA_041737755.1 Oligoflexus sp. | reverse complement strand
AGAACTGTAGCTTGATTATAACATTGCCCGGATGGTTTTGCGTAGGGCTTGCGCCCTGGAGCCAGAAGGAGTTATTGATAGCTAGTCTCTGGCGCCTCAAGCGCCAGAGACTATCCTGAGGAGTGAAACGACGAAGGATCTCGCCGATAAGTGCCTGATTCCGCGAGATCCTTCGCTTCTCTATGGATAGTCTCTGGAACAATCACCACTCTAGACCAATGGGTATGCCATGGAATCTCGCCTTGTCGTTCAAAACCATAGCCCTTCCGCGATTCTAGCTTCCTGGGGAACAGCACTTCTTCGCCTATTACCCGCAGAAACTGCGCATGATCTTGGACTCTGGCTTTTAGAACGCGAGCTCATGGATTGGCTTCCTATGCCAAGTCTTTCGCCTATTTTAGATGGTATGGATGCCCTGGTTCCGGGTGTCGGAGATTTGGCACATCCAATTGGTCTCGCCGCCGGTTTTGATAAAAATGCCCGGGCTCCACGTGGGTTTTCCAGGATGGGTCTGTCATTTTTGGAACTTGGAACCATCACCCCAAGGCCCCAGTCTGGCAATCCCAAACCTCGACTTTTTCGCCTGGAAGATCAGGATGGTTTAATCAATCGCATGGGTTTCAATAGTCAGGGTGCAGAACGCGTCTTGGATCGCTTGAAACGTTTGGCCTGGAATCACGATCCGGTTCCCATTGGCATAAATCTCGGCAAAAACAAGGATACCAGCACGGAAGCGGCGATCGAGGATTACAGCCATGGACTGGAAGTGTTCAGTCCCTATGCTCGGTATTTTGTCCTGAATGTCTCCTCACCAAATACCGAAGGACTTCGCGGCCTCGCCAATGAACACTTTTTGAAAGAATTGGCCTTCCGCCATAAAAAGGAGCTCGCCCGCATCTGGGTGAAATTAGATCCTGACATGCCGAAGAAGGGCTTTCAGGCACTGGTAGAAGCCTTGGCTGAAGCAGGTTTCCAGGGACTTATCCTGACCAATACCCACCGCGTAGAGCAGCCAGAAAAAGGCGGCATGAGCGGCCATCCCATCGCCTTGCAAGCCAATGCTTGTTTGGAATGGGCTTATGAAGTGACCAAAGGATCGCTGCCTCTGATTGCCTCGGGAGGCATACTTTCTGGTCAGGATGTTTATCAAAGAATCGCCCGCGGTGCCTCGGCGGTCCAGATTTATACCAGTCTGGTCTATCGCGGGCCCCTGGCCGTGCCGCTCATGCTCCAGGAATTAAAAGCCGAAATGAATTTAAGAGGAGTCAAATTTCTGTCCGATATCAAGGGCAGCTTCTATACTTCCTGACGCTAAAGAAAGTTGACTATGAGCCTTAATTTGGTTCGCCGGATTCGAGACAATCTGCATGGCAGCATCGATATTACAGAACTCGAAGATGCCGTCATCGCTCATCCCTTCTTTCAAAGACTGCGGCGTGTCCGCCAGCTGGCCTTTCTGCACTATGTTTTCCCTGGTGCCACACATACCCGATTCGAACATTCTCTGGGCGTCTTGCATCTAGGATCGGTAGCTTGGGAAAAATTGAA
This sequence comes from Oligoflexus sp., assembly GCA_041737755.1. Lineage (GTDB taxonomy): Bacteria > Bdellovibrionota_B > Oligoflexia > Oligoflexales > Oligoflexaceae > Oligoflexus. The sequence goes on along the minus strand of JBGSRE010000384.1, from coordinate 1,315 downwards.
GGCTAACCAGGCAAGACTCCGCAATTCATTAGCCCGCTATCAGGATTTTCCTGGGTCAGAACCAGAGGGAGAGGGCAGTCACGGCCGCCTCGCACCAACCTTTGATTTAATGGATACCGTTTTTTCCTCGGACTATGTCCTGCAATGCTTTCGGCTGGCCGCCTTGCTGCATGATGTGGGTCATCCCCCCTTCTCGCACAGTGGCGAACATTTTATGCCGAGCTGGACCGAGGTCCTTCAGCTCAATCCAGATTTGCCAGATTACCTGAAGAAATACCTCAGCGATCGAATCGTCGAAATTCAGGCCAAAGCTCAGGATCCAGCTAAAACTAAGGTTCGCCATGAAATCTATTCCATTCTGCTGATCGAAAGAATGCTGAGGGATGTCTATCACACAGGCTTTGATCTTTTGCCAAAGATTGATGTGCGCGATGTCATCGCTATCATCAATCCGGCTATTCCCCCTGCCGATGAATCTCCTTTGGTTAAAGTAGGAGCCTACCCCCTGGTTCGGGAATTGATTTCAGGGGAGCTTGATATTGATCGCATGGACTACCTGCTGCGCGACAGCCGTGAATGTGGGGTGGTTTATGGGGTTTTTGATGTGGATCGAATCCTCGATTCCCTCTGCGTCTACTATGACGACAACGATCAGCAGCTCCACGTGGCAATTATGCTGTCAGGATTGGCGGCTTTCGAAGATTATCTGCGGGCACGCTACTCAATGTACTTGCAACTCTATTTTCATAAATCGTCGGTCGCGGCCGAAGCCATGATGAGGCATTTGACAGATATTCTGCAGGGCTGGCGCCTTCCGGCAAGGATTGAAAGCTATGCGGCGATCGATGAATACAATATCGGCCAAGCACTTTATGAAGCGGCAAAAATTTTGCGCTCTCCCGAAGAACGAGATGGTCTGATCGTTTTGGTCGCAGATCTGCTCTATAATCGGCGGCTTTGGAAACGGGTCTACGAGATCTCCGGCCCAGCCCATTCCCTCTCTCTGCAAAAGATCCAGGAAGTCCAGGCCATTCTGCAAAGACATGGCATTCGCCATCAGCTTATCTCGTCCGGCAATTCCTTAACTCGGTTTCAACCGCGTGGGACAGAAAGCCGAAGTCGCAACTATTTGCGCTTGATCAGAAAGGATGAAAGACAGCTGCCCCGGGTGTCGGCGATCGAAGATTATTCCAGTTTGATCGCCAGCAATGATTCGGTGGCGATTCATCGAATCTATGCCGTCCCATCCGCGGGGCACAGCATTACCGATATTAAAGCCTTGATAAGCGACGAACTGAAAGTCTGAGCTTCAATT
>JBGSRE010000308.1:0-9801 GCA_041737755.1 Oligoflexus sp. | reverse complement strand
AGAGGGGTAGGAGCAGAGTTATAGCGACTGTTGGTATTGGTGAAGTGAGTTTCGATAAAGGCCTTCAGGCCACTATTGATCTCATAGTCACCGCCGAGGAAAATGCTCTTGCGATCCTGGGCCATGATGGAGTCCGTGATGGACGAGAAATTATAAAGATCGGTATCCGGATCGAAGGGACGGAAGTCACCCGTAGTCGGGGCGGTAGGATTAACCCAGGTATCTTTCGAAATCACCCGACCCGTGCCTGGATTTACGTTGCCGTTTGGAGTTGCGGAACTGGGTCCCAAGGCCTGCTTCGAAACATCGCGATCCCGCGATCTCACGGCGCCCTGGCTGTAGACGTTGGCACCGAGGAGCAAGCCGCCCCTATCATTAGTTGCACCATAGGTGACGTCAACCGACTTTGTTTCCAGGTCACCTCGTGACGATTGACCCACGTAAACGCTTGCGTCCACGCCGTCCCAGTTCTTGCGAGTGATGATATTGATGACACCGGCGATAGCATCCGAACCGTAGATTGCGGAAGCACCGTCCTGAAGGATTTCGATGCGCTCGATGGCGGCAACAGGAATCGAGTTCAAGTCAGGACTCGATCCGCCGGCATCAAGGGGCAGACGTCGGCCATTTAAGAGTACGAGTGTCGATGACGAATCCAAACCGCGCAAGGCGATATTGCCGCTACCCCCGCCGCCACCGTTGGTGGTGGTGGTGGTCACCGAGTTACCAATCGCCGCTGGCAATGATTTGACAATATCAGTCACTGTTTGCTTGCCCGAGGCTTGAATTTCTTCCTTGCCTAGAATTGTGAGAGGTGCGGCCACGTTCATGTCAACGCGCTTAATCCGAGTCCCTGTCACAGCAATCACTTCCATTTTTTTGCTGTCGGCCTTCTCGGCCTTAGGTTTTTCAGTGGTCTTAGCTGGCGCTTCAGTCGTCGTAGCTGGTGCTTCAGTTGGCTTGGTTTCGGTTTCTTGCGTTTGTGCCTGCGCTGTGACCAGCGATGACAAGAGCACAAAGCTGACTGCGCTTGCGATGGATGCCTTCATCGTAACCCCTTAGATTGAGAAAAATCCACACAGCTGTCGCCAGCTATGGAAAGCACGATTAAATTCTATAGGTGAAGATTCTGTAAATTGCATCAGCGCAAGTGAGGCGGGCCCTGCCCAAGGCGGCTCCCTTCTAGCGGTCTCGGCGACTCGTAAATCGGCCTATAAAGTCCGCAAACCATTAAAGGCAAGGCTTTGAAGCTTCTGTGTCGCAGTTGAGCGAGGTAAAAAATAAGCTTGTCAATTGAAAAAAAAATACCGACGACCTCAGCTTTTGATGGGTGCCTCAGCCTTTTTGCTATGCGTGAAACAGGCCCGGGACAGACCTTGTTGCTATCATTGGCACCAATTTGCGCTTCTTTCAGCAATCGCTGGCTGCCGATCGTACCGCAACGGGCCGCTCAGGAGCGTCTAGAAAATATTATAACCCCATGATTATATAGTGTAATTCAGGTGTAGCCAAAGTCCTTTCCATGAATTAGTGTAAGCGCCCAACGAGAGACTTACTTCTTGTCCCATAACGAATGGAATTCAAGCCTATGATCAGCACCCATCAGGTCACCCTGGCTTTCAGCCAAAGGTTTCTTTTTCAAAATGTCAGCATTAAATTTCTTCCCGGCAATTGCTATGGGTTGATCGGTGCAAATGGCGCGGGAAAGTCGACCTTTCTGAAAATACTCTCCGGTGAAATCAAACCGGACAGTGGGGAAGTGATTGTCACTCCGGGTGAACGGGTTGCGGTGTTAAAGCAGAATCACTTCGAATTCGAAGATATCGAAGTGACTAAGACGGTGCTGATGGGCAATCGCGAGCTCTTCGATATTATCGAGGAAAAAGAACAACTCTATGCCAAGGCGGATTTTACCGAAGAGGATGGCTATCGCGCCGCGGAATTGGAACACAAGTTTGCTGATCTCGGTGGCTACGATTCAGAAAGCCAGGCAGGTGGTATGCTGGAATCTTTGGGTGTGCCCACGGAGTTTCACGGCCGTCTGATGCGGGAACTCGAGGCCGGCATGAAAGTCCGGGTATTGCTGGCTCAGGCGCTGTTTGGCAATCCTGAAATTCTTTTGCTGGATGAGCCTACCAACAATTTGGATATCGATTCCATCATGTGGCTCGAAGAATTCCTCTGTGAATTCAAAAACACCGTTATTGTCGTGTCTCATGATCGACATTTCCTCGATAAAGTTTCGACTCATGTCGCTGATTTGGATTTCAATCAGATCTCTCTTTATACTGGTAATTATAGCTTTTGGTACGAAGCCAGTCAGTTGGCTTTGAAACAAAAGCACGATCAGAATCGCAAAACCGAAGACAAGATCAAAGAATTGAAAGCTTTCGTCGAACGCTTTTCGGCCAATGCTTCCAAATCCAGTCAAGCAACTTCGCGGAAAAAGCTGCTGGATAAGCTCAACATTGAAGATATCAAGCCGTCTTCAAGGCGCTATCCGCATGTGCAGTTTCAGCAGGAGCGAGAAGCAGGCAAGCAGCTGCTTGAAGTGAAAAACTTGAGCGGTTCGTTGGATGGCAAACAGTTTTTTAAAAATCTGAGCTTGAATGTCGAAAAAGGTGAAAAACTCGCGTTTGTTGGCAAAGACAGCCAGGCAGCTTCACTGCTCTTCCAAATTTTAGCTGGCGAAAAGCCTGCCGATTCGGGCAGCTTCGGCTGGGGTGTTACGACCAAGCGCGGCTACTTTCCCAAAGATCATCACAGCTTTTTCGTCGAGAATCTCAATCTTATCGAATGGCTCAGGCAAAACGCTTCTAAGCCAGCCGAAGCTGAAGAAGAATTTCTTCGCGGATTCCTGGGCAAAATGCTGTTCAGTGGTCCGGATGTTTTTAAGGAAACGCGGGTGCTATCCGGAGGCGAAAAAGTCCGCTGTTTGCTGTCTCGCCTGATGATGATGCAGCCCAACGTGCTGCTGCTCGATGAACCAACCAACCACTTGGATTTGGAATCGATCACTGCTCTTAATAACGGTCTGAAGAGCTTTAAGGGGACTATCCTTATGATCTCTCAGGACCGGGAGACGGTGGAAACCATCGCCACTAGGATCATCGAAATGACTCCCAAAGGCACGATTGATCGGGAGATGAGCTATCAGGAGTATCTGACAAGGCCAGACATTCTGGAACAAAGACGGCAGTTCTACTTGTAAAAAGCCACGGGCCCCTGGGGCCCCTGTTTCATACCTCCGCCCAACGTCTTAAAAGTACAATAAAATTCAAAGATACTAAGGTTCTTGCCAAAAAATCCGATAATTCTTTTGAATACATCCGTTCATATAAACTTGTTCGACCTGCGGCTAGGAGGCGGTATGTCATCGGCTATGGGCAATACCCAAGGGATCGACGAATTTTTAGGACATATTCAGAAAAAGCCCAGCAATGACGTGCTGGTCGAACGTTTTCTCGTGCTTATTATGGAAATCCAGCCCGATACGAGACAAAAAGCAATGGTGAAGTTGACCAATATTCTGTGGGAAACCAGCCCTTATTCGGCTTTGCAATCCTGCTATAAGTTTTTGCAGAAGACCCGCTATCTGGGTGCCTCTCTGGATGAAGAGATCGAGGCACTGTGGATGACCCAGAACTGCTTTGAAAAAATGGGCCGATTGAATCATGCTGCGGTTATCAAGGACGAGATTGAAAAATTGAAAAGCCAAAATCTTCCCGGTTTTATGCGGACGACTTTGAGTATTCTGCCAAAGATGGAGAGGGCCGAAGCAGAGCCAGCCCAGGACTCCTTTCAGAAGGACCTGCGCACTGTTTTGCATGATCCTAAAGAACACACCGAGCAAATTTCCTATGAAGATCTGGCCGCTGAACTCTTTACCAGACTGCAGCAGGCTCTCGGTAACTTCACCAATATTCGCAATCAACAGTTGGCCGTGCAAAGTCTGATCAAAGCCTATCAACTCGTCTATGAGGATATGTCCACTTCCATTCGCAAGGCGATGCATCTCTATGGCCGCAATCCTTTGCTCTGGACTTTGGATGGCGATTTTCGGCCTGACCTCAAAGAATATCTGCTGGAAGGCCGACTCTTCAGTATGGGCAAGGATGGACTCACCGAAGGTCGGCTGCGCATGTCTTTGGAACTGCTTACCGGATGGTTCGATCAGCGCCTGCTTTTGCCTCAGCAAAGTCGCGGTAAGGGCCAGGAATTCAACGCTCAGATTGAGTTTTTGGAAACCGCTCTGACTTCTATTCTGGATAAAAATTTTAGCTGATAGGTCCTCGGATCGGCCTGGATCTAGCAAGACAAACAGGATATGCTCGCCCGTCCATTAACTAGTCTCTGGCGCCTAAAGCGCCTGAGACTATCCTGAGGAGTAAAACGACGAAGGATCCCGGCGCTAAGTATCTGATAACACGAGATCCTTCGCTTCGCTCAGGATAGTCTCTGGGCGAAATTTTCAATTTCGCGCCAGCGACTAACTATCTTGAGTCTGCCTTCATGATACACCTGACAAACTTGACAAAACGCCAGGGCCAGCGGGTCCTTTATGAAAATGCCTCCGTAATCATTCGCGAAGGCGATCGGATTGGCTTGGTTGGGCCCAATGGGGCCGGTAAAACCACTATATTTCGTCTGATTGTCGGTGAAGATCAGGCCGATGGCGGCAACATTTCCATTCAGCCCAATACTGTGGTCGGCTATTTTTCTCAGGATGTAGGGGAAATGCGCGGTCGCTCAGCCCTGGAGCAGGTGATCGCCAGTGCCGGCCGAGTCGCGGATTTAGGTGCTTTCATCGCTGAAGTGGAAGCTCAATTGGCTGCCGGTGGCACCGAGTCGATGGATCCCGATGAATTCAATCGGCTGATGGAACGCTATGGCGATGCTCAGATGGAATTTCAACAGCGGGATGGGTATGACCTGGAATCCCGTGCCCAGGCCGTGTTAACTGGATTGGGTATCGGTCCACGCGATTACAATAGGCCGGTCGAACAGTTTTCCGGCGGTTGGAAAATGCGGATCGCGTTGGCGGGAATTCTGACTTTGCAACCCGACGTGCTGCTGATGGATGAACCCACCAACCATTTGGATATCGAATCGATCCTGTGGCTTGAAGAATGGCTGCAGTCGTATAAGGGTGCCATTGTCATGACCAGTCATGACCGGGAATTTATGAATCGCCTTGTCAGTCGGATCGTTGAAATAGCCAACCGCCAGATCACGACCTATTCCGGCGACTATGAATACTATTTAAAAGAGCGCGAACTCCGCCGTGAGCAGCAAATTGCCGCCCATCGTCGGCAGCAGGAGATGCTGTCCAAGGAAGAGGATTTCATCGCCCGATTTGCGGCGCGGGCTTCGCATGCCGCTCAGGTCCAATCCCGAGTTAAAAAGCTGGATAAAATCGATCGTATCGAAGCTCCACCGGAAACTAAAACCATCGATTTCACCTTTCCTTCGCCGCCGCGCAGTGGCAACGATGTCGTGCGGATGACTCAGCTTTGCAAAGAATGGTTGCGCGACGATGGTGATGTGCATTCTGTTTTTAGCGGCGTATCCGGTGTCGTGGGTCGATTGAATAAAATTGCCCTGACCGGAGTGAACGGGGCGGGTAAATCCACCCTCCTTAAAACGATCGTCGGTGAAACCGATGCGACCTCAGGCTCGGTCGCTATCGGTCCCAGCGTGCGGGTGGGGTACTTCAGTCAGCATGCGTTGGATCTATTGAATCCTCGCAATACTGTTTTTGAAGAGATGAGCAATCGACTGCCAGAAGCCACGATTGGGCTGATCCGTAACCTGCTGGGCGTGTTTCTTTTCAGTGGTGATGATGTCGATAAAAAGATATCGGTTCTTTCCGGAGGGGAACGCAGTCGTGTGCTGCTGGCGATTATTTTGGCCAGCCCTTTGAACTTTTTAGTGCTCGATGAGCCAACCAACCATTTAGATATCGAATCACGCGAAGTCCTTTTGAAAGCCGTACAGAATTTTGATGGAACTGTGCTCGTCGTCAGCCATGACCGGCACTTTTTGCGAGAGATTGCCAATCGAGTCTTTGAAATTCGTGATGGTGAACTGCGGACCTATGAAGGCAACTACGACTACTATTTGGAAAAGAAAGCTGCCCAGGGTATCCAAGGCTAAGGGCATGCTGCGGATAGGGGCGTCGTTTTTGGTGACAAAACGGTGAAGCGCTTAAGTCGTGAGCGGGAATCCTGCTGGGGATTCCCGGAGCTCATCTGCTCGCTTCAGAAAATCCAATCCACCACAAAATCTTCCAAATCCTTGACCTGAGTTTCGGAAATAATTCTATTCCGCACCGACACACCTGCTTTATGAACGGAACCGGGTTGACCACTGACCAGTGGATGCCAACGCGGTAAATCCTTGCCTTCTGCGAGCAGTCGATAGGCGCAGCTGGATGGCAGCCAGTGGATCTTTCGAACTTTTTTAGCGTTAAAAACCTGGCAATCCGGAACATGCTTTTTACGGTTTTTATAATCACTGCATTTGCAGGTCTTGGCATCCAGCAGTTTGCAAGCGACATTGGTGAAAGCAATAGTCCCGGTTTCGGAGTCTTCGATTTTATAAAGGCAGCATTTGCCGCAGCCATCGCAAAGTGATTCCCACTCTTCACGATTCATGTCTTCAAGTTCTTTTGTTTTCCAAAAAGGCTCAGCCATTGGGTTTCCTTAACTCTGACGATCTGTTTAAGAGTCCCATGAATGCAGTCTGACGAGCAAGGTCCTTCCAGAAAACTTGACTTTTGGCATTAGTCTTGCTGTTTTAGATCCGATAGTGCTGTGACCCTGAGAGGAGTTGGAAAAGCTATGCTTGTGATAAATGATAAGATATCGATACCATTAGAGGAATTTGACATCAGCTTTGCCAGAAGCTCCGGGCCAGGTGGACAGAATGTCAATAAAACCAACAGCAAGGCTGTCTTGCATTGGAACGTTACCCAGAGTCCTTCGCTGCCCTGGGATGTTAAAGCACGTTTTCTGAAGACTTTTGCCTCCAAGCTCACCGTGGAGGGTGGCATTGTCATCGCTAGTGATGAAAATCGAGCGCAGGAAATGAACATTAAGAACTGCTATGAAAAAGTTCGGATCATGGTTCTGGCCGTGGCTGTGCCGCCCAAGATTCGCCGTCCGACTAAACCAACCAAATCTTCCAAGCGTGCCCGTTTCGCCAACAAAAAATCTCGTTCTGATACCAAGCGCACTCGGCAGAAAGTTGATTACTGAAGGCCTTGCCTAGCAAGGTTCTCTAGCAAACTTCAAGCTTCCAAAAAACCATCCCTCCACCAGGCGATTTCGTCCCTGTGCGGCGCCTACCACAACTCTTAAAATAAAGACTGAGTTTATAATATTCGATGCGGAGCCAGAGTATGCGCGAAAAGTCAGCGCCAGGGCCTTTTATTGCCTGGATCAGTCTTTGCCTTGCTTGCCTTTTTACCGGTCCACTCTTTGCCCAGGAATGGGCCATTGTTCGTCATGAGGATGCCCGTCAAACCATAAAATATCAGCTCTATCCACCGATGCCACGGAGTTTTTATGCCACCGACCCCATCGCCACAGCCTGGTCTTACTTGCGAATGCAGGCGGCGGATTTCGGCTTAACGAGCGATCTCTATGGCATAAAACTGCAGAAGCAGCAGGAAAGTCTCTTGGGCTATCATCTGCGATTTCAGCAGGAGCAGAATAGTCTTGCGATCGAAGGTGCCGAGATTATTGTTAGCATTCTAAAAGCAGACAACCGCATCTACCAGGTCTATAGCAATATTCAGCCGCGACAGATGACGGTGGCCAAAAATATTTCCCAATTGAGTTTGGCCGAGGCCTACGATCGCGCTTGGAATTTTCTTGGCGTAGAGGGCAATTTGTTCGAAGCTCCGGTGGGAGTCTTGCAATATCTCACCGAGGGTGATGCTTTGCGGGCCGCCTTTCGCATTGAGCTGAGCACCACTGCTCCCTACGGAGCTTGGAAGGTTTATGTCGATGCCGAGACGGGTAAAATTATTCGCTATGAGGACCAAAGAATCAGTCACAAGCCCTGGGCATCGCGCCCAGTCCTGCTCGGCAAAGGGCCGATCAGCAATCGGCTCGCAGCTTTTGCCCTCTGGAAGAAAACCAGTGAAAAAGCTTTGCTCCATGCGCATGCAACTCCAGCCAATGGCCAAGCAAAGATTTTCGACCCCGATCCTCGCACCTCTCTCGCCGATCGAGGCCTGTTAGATAATTCTCCATCGGAGGCTTTCCAGGCGGCCTATTTTCAAAGAGAATTGAAGGATATTAGCTACGACGGCACCAGCTATAAGCTTGAAGGACCCTGGGTCAAGATTTTAGATTGGGATCCACCCACGGCGGCACCCAGCACATCCACCAATGGCCAATGGAATTTTACCAGAGGCAACAATGCGTTTAACGATGCCATGACCTACTATCATCTGGATAAGAGTCAGCGCTACCTGCAATCGCTCGGATTCACGGGCACCCGCGGAATTCAGTATGCGCCTATTGAAGTGGATAGCAATGGTGTCAACGGCGATGATAACTCCTATTTCCAACCGAGCACCAATCGATTGTCGTTTGGTCACGGCTGTGTGGATGACAATGAAGATGCTGATGTGATTTTGCATGAGTATGGGCATGCGATTCATTTCTCGATCAATCCCAATTGGGGTGGTGGTGATACTGGAGCAATGGGCGAAGGATTTGGTGACTATTGGGCGGCATCCTACAGTTTGAGTACCACCAATGGGGCTCAATTTTACCCGCATGAAATTTACAGTTGGGATGGCCATGGTGAAGGCGATGAGTGCTGGCCGGGACGCGTTCTCAATGCTCTCGAAGCCCGCTATGATGCAACTCGAAGCTATGGGGCGCATGTCCCAATCCCTGGCGGCTTTCAAACAGATGAACTCTGGTCCACGCCTCTTTTTCAATCGCTTTTGACGCTTAAATCCATGGGGGTGCCGCGCGAAGAGGTGGATACCATCATCCTCCAGGCACAGTTTGGTTTGGGCAGTAATCTGACCATGCGAGATATGGCTCAGGCTATTATCGTGACGGCGCAGCAGCTCTACAGTGGACCTCATGCGAAAGTCTTTAAAGATAACTTTCTCCGTCATGGGATTATTGAAGAGCCGCGAGCGATTCTGAGTTCTCGATTGGATACTGTCAAAGACGCCGGTAACGATGGGATTGTCGATCCAGGTGAGGAAGTGGATCTCAATTTCATCCTTAGCAATTCCGGAACACTGGCTGCTTTCAATATCCAGGCTTCTCTCAGCAATACGGACAGCTTCGCGACGGTTGTTCAAGGGACCACCACTTTCCCTGACTTGGATTTGGCAAAATCGGCTAGCGGAAAACAGAGTTTGCGAATGCGGATCAATCCTAGCACGCCGTGTGGGACGCTGGTGAAGTTCGAACTCACAGTCGAGTATGATGACAAAACCCGAGTCTTTCCCGTGGAAATCCGCGTCGGACAACCCGTCGGGATCGCGGCGAAATCAAGCCCCAGGCTCAGTATCCCTGATGCCGATAGCAAGGGTGTGGTTGATTCGGTCGAGATTCGAAGTTCAGGTTTGGTTTCCAAACAATTTAAAGTAGGCGTCGATATTCGTCATCCCTATCGCGGTGATTTGAAACTCATTCTGATCAGCCCATCGGGCAAGCAGCTGGTTTTGCACGATCGGACTGGTATTAGTGAAGATGATCTGATAGGGACCTATCCTACGACTTTAGTTCCGAAGGAAAGTCTGGATAAAATCCTCGGTGAACC
>JBGSRE010000291.1:0-2620 GCA_041737755.1 Oligoflexus sp. | reverse complement strand
CCTGCTCATGAGAGAGATGCTTACTACTTAGGAGTGTAAGATGCGTCAGAGACTGAAACAGCTGGTTTTGCTCGGCTTACCTTTAGTATTGGCAGCAGCTTGTGATAATTCGCCATCGGTCGATACCAAGAAAGAACAAATGGAACCGCGGACTGCTATTCCGCAAGATGTTAGAGGGGGGCCGCTGCTCGAAACGAGGGAGGAAGCCGCCCCGTCCGCTGCGCCGCAAAGTAGCCAGCCCAACATTGTCGTTATCATGGGCGATGATGTAGGTTGGTTTAATATTGGGGCTTACCATCGAGGAATAATGGTCGGCAAAACTCCTAACATAGATAAGATCGCAGCGGAAGGAATGACCCTCACTAATTATTATGCTGAAGCTAGCTGCACGGCTGGTCGCTCCAATTTTATTACTGGCGAGCTACCCATCCGCACCGGACTTGCCACAGTTGGTCAAGCAGGGTCGTCGATCGGCATACCAAAAACGGCACCTACAATCGCGACAGCGCTCAAATCAATGGGCTATGCTACCGGACAATTCGGAAAGAATCACCTAGGGGATTTAAACGAATTTCTTCCCTGCGTACACGGTTTTGATGAGTACTTCGGCTATCTCTATCATCTCGACGCGATGGAGGATCCGATTTGGGAAAGCTATCCAACAGGAGATTTCTTAGCCGAACATGGACCGAGGAACGTGGTCCGCTGTCAAGCTACTCAAACCGATGATCCCACGGTCATGCCACGTTGGGGCAAGATCGGCATGCAAACCGTCGCCGATGAAGGAACGCTATACCCCGAGCGTATGGAGACCTTTGATGACGAGATCCTCGAGCATTCGAAAAAGTTTATCGACAAGGCAAAGGCTGACGGAAAACCATTTTTTCTTTGGATGAATCCAACCCGGATGCACATCTTTACACATCTTTCTAAGAAATATAAGGACTTGATGAACCCTGAGACCGGCTATGGACTTCAAGAAGCTGGAATGGCCCAGCTTGATGACGCTGTAGGCGAGATTCAAAAGAAACTCAAAGATGAGGGCTTGAGCGAGAATACGATCTTTGTGTTTACGACTGACAATGGTGCTGAAGTATTTACCTGGCCAGATGGTGGGATGACACCTTTTCGGGGTGCAAAAGGCACCATTTGGGAAGGTGGTTTTCGCGTTCCAGCGCTTGTATCTTGGCCAGGCAAAATTGCCCCTGGCAGCGTTGAAAGCGGGATTTTCTCAGGCCTGGATTGGTTCCCAACGTTCCTCGCTGCGGCGGGCAATCCAACCGTTGTACAAGAGCTGCGAGAGGGGAAAAATTTTCTGGAACAGCCTTATAAGGTTCATTTAGACGGCTACGACCAATCAAGTCTTTTAACCGGCCAAGGGCCATCAGCTCGACATGAGATTTACTATTTTTCTGAGAGCACCTTAGGCGCTGTTCGTATAGACGACTTTAAATATGTATTTATCGATCAACCAGGAGGATGGTTTGGACCCAAAGTGAAACTGGAAATGCCTCAGCTCTATAACTTGCGTCAAGACCCTTTTGAACGTACGAATTTCGACCAAGCCCCTTCACAGTTTATGGACTTTTATGCACACGAATTTTGGCGTTTCACTCTAGTCCAGGATGCCGTTAAAAAGTCTGCGGAAAGCTTTATCGAATTTCCACCGATGCAAAAAAGTGCAAGTTTTAATCTCGACGGAGTTAAAGAACAGATAGAAAAAGCCATGAAGGGTCCTGGCAACTGAGGTGCTAAAACTTTCGTCATGCACGTGCTTTTCACGGCACTCTGTGAAAAGCCGTTTTTTTATACAATTTCATTTTGCTTGGAGAATCTCCATGACCAATCACTTGCCATCAAGCGGCTCCTTCCTTACTCATTGTGGCTTGGGGCTTATGCTGAGTTTGTCTGGAAACGTTTCGTTAGCGTCGCAGAAAACCGCAGACAGTGTTCTTATTCCTGCCGGCGAATTTTTGATGGGGTCTGATGATCCTCTTATGAAGGATGCAAACCCTTGGCATTTGGTCAAGATAAATGCCTTTTTAATCGACGTCGTGCCCGTCACCAACGATCATTTTGCAAAGTTCGTAAAAGAGACAGGTTATCTTACAATTTCGGAACAAACCCCAAAAGCTGCAGATTTTCCTGGTGCTCCTCTTGAGAATCTCGTCGCTGGATCAGTGATCTTCACACCTCCTGATCATAAAGTTCCCCTAAACAATCAATTGCAATGGTGGGCCTTTGTGAAAGGAGCAGATTGGAGACATCCGCGTGGTCCCAATTCCAACTTAGAAAAGCTTGGTCGTCATCCCGTTGTAAATGTTGCGTGGGACGACGCTATGGCCTTTTGTAAGTGGGCAGGCAAACGCTTGCCGACAGAAGCGGAATTTGAGCGTGCAGCGCGGGGAGGACTTGAAAAAAAGCGCTACGCCTGGGGCGACGAGCTGCGACCAGGTGGAAAGCATATGGCAAATATTTGGCAAGGAAGCTTTCCCAATAAAAATATTAAGGAAGATGGCTACCAGGGGACTTCGCCGGTCGCACATTTTCCAGCGAATGGATTTGGACTTTATGATATGGCAGGCAACGTCTGGCAGTGGGTTAGTGATTGGTATCGCGC
>JBGSRE010000284.1:0-10472 GCA_041737755.1 Oligoflexus sp. | reverse complement strand
GCGCGAAATTGAAAATTTCGCCCAGAGACTATCCTGAGCGAAGCGAAGGATCTCGTGTTATCAGATACTTAGCGCCGGGATCCTTCGTCGTTTCACTCCTCAGGATAGTCTCAGGCGCTTTAGGCGCCAGAGACTAACTATTGCTCGCCACTCGCAGAATTTGTCCAATCCGAAGATCCGTGTCGCGAAGCTTATTGATTCTTTTCAATGAGACGATACTCATTCCGAATCGCTTGGCGATATCGTGAAGGTTATCCCCCCGTCGAACTCGATAAGTACCCGAGTCTTGATCGTTGCTGGCAAGCTGTGTGCTCTCTTTAAGGGCAGCCAAACGTTCCTGTTTGATCAGTTCCTTGCGTTCCTGTCTGCTGAGTTTCCGGAGTTCTGCTTTGCTGAGTTTCCGGGGCTTGGCGTTGTCGGCAAGACGATTTTCCACCAAAGGCATGGTGGTGGTCGCATGAACCTTCAGTTTCATCCCTGCTTGGATATTGCTACTTCGAAGATTATTGATCGTCTTAATGTGGGCGATGCTTATACCATATTTATCGGCGATCGTGCTTAGGTTTTCGCCACGACTCACGCGATGATACTTCCGAGTGGAACCTTTCCCGGCGCTATTTGCCAGGAGGGGTTTGTTATGAATAGCCACACGAGCAGTCGCCAGTTTTTCTTGGTTTTCCTGGATCGCGACTCGCAGGGCCGTCGGGACCCAAATTTTGTAATTGGGGGAGCCTGGAGGGGTCATGCCTTGGGTCAAATGGGGATTGGACTGTTGCAAAGTTGCGACAGGAACATTGATGATCTCAGCAATCGAGTTCAGGGAAACAGGCGATGGCACAGGCACGGCAACTAGGTCTTCCCAAGGCTCGGCCGTTGGACGGCGGAAGCCATATTTTTCTGGATTGGTACCGATGATGAACGCTGCCATGAACTTAGGGATGTAGTCCATGGTCTCACTCGGCAAACCCTTGTTCTTCACGAGTTGCCAGAAATCGCGGGATTTACCGCGCATAATGGCATTCATAATACGCGTTTCACCAGCATTGTAGGCGGAGAGAGCGAGGTACCAAGAATCAAAGACATTGTTCAAATCAGAAAGGTACATCGAAGCAGCGACAGTGGCGCGCCTTGGATCCCTGCGCTCATCGACATAGTTATCCACTCGCAATCCGTATCGACGACCTGTCGCGGGGATAAACTGCCAGAAACCAACAGCGCTCATGGGTGACCTTGCATGCAGGACAAAACCACTTTCGATCATAGCTAGGTAATAGAGCTCGGTTGGAATACCGCGATCGCGCAGAACAGCCGCTATCAGTTTTTTGTAGGGTTGTCCTCGATCCATGAATCTTTGAAAGGCTTCTGGATTCTTATTGGTGAAATAATCGATCCATTTTTCGACTTTGTCATTGAGCTCAACCGGAATCCCGCTTTTCAGAATCTGGTTGATCTCATCTTCCTCTGAACCAATCTCGGGCTCATTTTCCCCGGATTTAGCCTGGAGCTGCTTGTCGATTATTTCATCGATCTCATTGGATTCGACTTCTTGCTGGACCTGGGAAGTATCTTCCAGTTCGGATTCTGGTCCGGTTCCATCGACTGTGCTCTCATCTTTATGGGTGGTCGAGCATCCACTGGGGAGCGTAACGCATAAAGAAAAGAACAAAGGGCTTAAGGTCTTCAGCTTCATGATGTCCCCTTGTTTCGAGAAGGCTCGACAAGTCAATTGAGACTTAGGATGAGCACAGGTCCTATCGGTGGATTCGTGAATGAATGCACCGTCAGACTCAGGGTTAAGATGTTTCAATATTAACACAGGTCATGCCGTTTTGCAGGCAAAGACTACTTGCTCGTCCTTGGTAAAACAAGAAGTTATTTACTTTGCCCAATTATACTGACGTGTTTTGCTGGGAAAAAAAACTTGAAAAGATGAGCTTCGGGAAATTTCAAAAAGCAGAGGGGCGCTCCAGAGAGCGCCCCTGATTCTACCTATAGAAGAAAGTAATAGCTGTTCCGCCCGCTGCGGTGCGGCCAGAAACCTTACGCTCCAGAGTGGGGCGGCCCTGCTCAAGAGCCAGATTCCAGTCACCAGCTGGCAGGAAGTATTCCCGCTCAGGTCCAGAATTCAACAGGATCAAAAGCTCCGAGCGGTTTTTGCCATTCGGGCTGACTTTCAATTCGAAGAGTCCATTGCCCAGGGCTTTGACCGATACGGACTGCTCGATTTCCAATTTCGTGGGTAACCGCAATCCAGCGAAGCGACGGCGCAGGTTGATCAGTTGCTTGTGGAATTCGAAAAGATCTCGGTATTCCGCTTTCTTTTCCCAATGCACCCGATTGACCAAATCACCGGCCTGGTAAGAGTCAGGGATTCCGCCTTTAGTGCGTGCAAATTCTTCACCATAATGGATAAAGGGCACGCCCTGCGACACGAGAACGATGGAATTGATGAAGGCTTGGATGCGCTTCTTGTAATCAGGACTGACGTTGAAGCTCTGAATTCCTGCCCAGGCATTGATCTTATCAAAGAGGTTCAGGTTGTCATGCGAGCTCGCATAGTTGATGGTCTGGACGGGATCGTCGGCGAAAGCGGATTGGAAGATATCGTCGTTGCCGATACTGCCGCGCAAGCCATTGATGATGGTTGTGGCGTTATAGGCATCGTTAAAAGCATAGCCACCCCCAAATCCAGAATCGTTATTGCCTTTGATGGCCTCACGATAGGGGAAGTTAAAGCCACCGAATTCAGCTTTTTTGCCGTCGGCACGAGTCATTTTTTGGATGTTGGTCAAACGGAAGTGATTCAAGTCGGGATCAGGCAAGGCTGTGTAGGGCTCGCCATAGTTCAGCAATTGCTTGTCTGGAAACTTATCGTAGAGATAAGTCATCCAACCGGTAATTTCCTGGTAATCAAATACGCCAGCCACATCAAAACGGAAGCCATCGATGTTGTAGGTCTTGACCCAGTATTCGAGAGAATCACGAATATACTTGTTCACCATGGGATCTTTGGGGTCGATCGTGTTGCCCGTTCCAGTTAGCTGATAGCCAAAACCATCCTGATCAAAGAGAAAGTAACGACCGGTGATATCGCCAAAATATTTCTCGCCTTCGTCGGCTTCGCGGAAGGGGCGCGACCAGGTGTGATTGTAAACCACATCAAGAATTACGCGAATGCCAGCCTTGTGCAACTCGTTAACCATAGTCTGGAATTCGCGAATACGGTTGGGATAGTCACGCGGAGTGGTGGAGTAAAGTTCCTCAGGAACATTAAAGTTCTCTGGATCGTAGCCCCAGTTATAGCAGTCGGGGCCATTTTTAATATCTTTCAATCCGCAAGTCGCGAAATCATAAACGGGCATCAGCTGGACGTGGGTGACGCCGAGTTCTTTTAAGTGATCAATACTGGTCTTGATATTGCTATTCGCCCCAGTCTGGCCTTTATAGAGAAAAGCTCCGCTTTCTGCCAAACCGAGAAATTTCCCACGGTTTTCTGGAGTCACGCCTGAACTTGCGTCATGGGTGAAGTCGCGGACACTGAGTTCGTAAACCACGGCGTCTTCCCGATTGACCAAAGTCGGTGTCGGTGCCCAACCGTCTTGAGGTGCAATGGTGGAAGGATCGAGCACGATACAGTAATCGGTGCCTGGTTCCACCATGACAGCATAAGGGTCGCGCACGGCAGTGTCATCGAGCAGATACTGATAGCGTTTCAAGAGATGATTGCCCGGTACGGTAACGGCCCAAACGCCCGGCTGCTTGATAAGATCGCCGATATAACCCATGGGAATGGTCTGTCCCTCGAGCCAGAGTTCCACACTGTTCCGATCGGGCGACCAGATGGCAAAGGTACTGGAACCTTCCGAATAGCTAACGCCCAAGCCTGGAAAGTTTTCGGCGCTTGAAGCATCCGGGCGATAGAAACGAAAGCATTCGTCGACGCTGGCGTTGGTGAGATTATCTTTCGCATAGGCACAGAGCGTGGCCTGGCCTTCGGCATCGAATTGCTTGTCAAGAATAACGGCATTTTTCGGAAAATCGAGGCCATTATCAAGTCTTGCCTGAGAGCCATCGATGGTAAAACGGGTCGTGACATTCTTCCGGCCGGTACTGAGGAGATCCACGAAACCCTGCGGGCTCCAAATCGGTCCGCCGCGGCCTTCAGCAAGGACTCGGAAGCGCTTGGGAAAAGCAGGACAGTTCAGTGGGCCATCCCAACGACCGTCGATGACGTTGCCGCGGAGATAGCGGTTGTAAGATAGAAAACAACCGTCATAGTGAGCGAAGTCACGAGTTTTCTCGCCGTTGTCGGGATTGCTGAAAACAATCCGGATCGGTTGTTTGACGATATTTCTTCCAGGATAAGCCGAACTATCATCCCAGCGTGGTAAAGCGATTGAAAACCAGCCTGGCATGCCCTCGACCGGCTTCATCGCCGGACCCGGAAATGCGCCCTGAATTGGCGAAGTGATGGCGGCATAGGGTTGGCCTTTTGAATCGAGACCGCTGATTTCGGCTTTACCATCCAAATACCAGTACCAGGCATTCACTTTTTGCCAATTGGTGGGGGCCTGGAAATAGACCAAGATCGGTTCTTTTTTAATCGTGATATCGAGCGTGGATTTCAAACCGGGTTCATCGAGTGATTCCACAGCAACAGTGGTGACGCCCTCTTTTAAACCCGTGACGAAGCCACTTTCTGTTAGTTCGACGTTGCTATTCGAAGCGGTCCAGCGAACGCGCCCGTCATAGGCGATTTTTTTTCCGTCGATGGTATTCGCTACAGCGCGCAATCGCTGCTGCTTATCCACTGCGACAGGAAAATCCTCGATAGAATCGATCGAAAGATTTTGAATCAGCAATCCCGATTGGGAGCCGATTGCGGTGCGAGCGTGAACAGGTCCAGTCAGAGCACCCACTAGCGCCACAGTGCTGAAGGCGCTGATAAAACAGCCCAACCATCTCGTGCTGTATTTCATGAAATTCCCCCCTAAAGAATGACCAACAGAAATTTTCAAGCCAACCAGAATACATCCGTACGGCTAAATTTTCAGGCTAGCGCGCATTATTCTTCGCGAGTTGAACACGCGCAAGTGAAATTAGCCTTTCCGACCAAGCGGTTGCTTGAAATTTAAGAAACATTCGTGCGCACAAAAAGGTGCCCACGCTGGCTCTTTGCTGGAAGAGGTATACCAAAAATCCAGTATCTTCGGCAGCCCAAGTTTTTACTGAGTGGAAACATGGTAGTGATGGTGGTAACTGTATGTAATAAATGGATTTATGTGAGATTTCGGAGGCGACATTCCGACATTTTTGTGGTAATAAACACCACTCGGGAAGAAACTTGATCGGGAAAAGCGAGCCTTTACCGTGACCGATCAAGAAAAGAGATTTCGTTCTTGAACCAGTTTGGTCCCAGAACGAAGACCAGCATCCTAACGCTTGAGTGCAGGAAAGTATTGACCGCTCGCCTGGCAAGCATAATTCCAGTCTTTATCTGAATTCGCGCCGATCAAGATATTGCCCTTTTCCAAAGTCAGCAGATTCTCCAAAAACCGACTGCCGTCTTTTTGTAATTGATCCACCACACCGCCTAATACCTTGGTGTAGGCTTCGCGTTCGTAGACAGCATTTTCAGCCGATGTGATAAAGAGCACGGGATCGCTGGCTTTTAAGTAATTCCAGCTAGCTGAACCGTGCATATGATGATTGGTGCGATAGGCATGCACTCGGATTTTATCCGGGAAGTCATTCAGAATTCGATCTTGCTCTTGGGCATAGATGTCGCCGCCCAATCCATAGTGGAAACCATTCCATTCAATATGCAGGGCCAGAGATCGATGGTTTTCTTCTTGGGTCCATTCATTGGTGTCGACCGAGTTGAGAATAGTCAGGTTGGTGCCGCCCCAATTTCTTTGCTCGCCGCGACGGAAACTTCGATTATCCCAAAAGTTTTTGACAGGAATGCGAGGACTGTTTTCGTCATAGTAGTAGCCAAGATAAACTTTACCGTCCTTGTCGATTTTACCGGCCATGTGATCGCCGTGGTAATGCGTGACGATAAAATAATCAAGCTCTTTGATGCCATGCTGCTGCAGGAAGGGCATCAGGTAATCCTTGACTGCAAAGTGTTGCCCAGAATCCACCAAGGCGATTTCACCGCTGGGCAAATAAATCAGGGTGGCATCGCCGTGACTCACCCAGAGCGAAAGGATTTTCAAACCGTAACGGGAAAAATCGTCGCTGGATTTCTGCCCAGCTTTACACTGCGCAGTCATCGGACGATTTTCGGGCATGGCTGCCGAGGCATGAAGACTTGCTAATAGACAAAGGCCACTCATCCACCAAGTGAATTTAAAAAGCATCTGATTAACTCTCCTAAAAGTTCCTCCATCATTGACAGGTTTAAAGTGAAAAAACAAGCGATGGATCTAACGGATTTTCTGGCCTAGGAAGACCGAGCGCCACTCGGCATCCGCTGATATAAATTTTCGAGTTTTCAGGTCAAACACTGTACCTTTTATTTGGATTGTGGAGCAAAGTTCGCCGCTGCTTTTTTCCATAGTCTGGGCAACCTTCCAAATCTTTCGTTCGACATCTGAAAAGCGGGTTTTGATAATGAGCCGGTCGCGCGCTCTGACTTCCTTGCGATACTGGATCTGCGCTTCAATCACAACCAGTCCAATGCCGCGCTCTTGCATAGTCTCAACGGTCATGCCTTGGTTTGCGCAGAGATCCCAACGCGCCTCTTCAAAGAGAGTAAGATAGGCTGCATGATTCAAATGGCCCATGACATCAAGCAGGGACTCTCTAACGATTAATTCGTAACGATACTCGATCGATTCCATAGCCGAACTCCAGGTCACATTTGCATTCAAACAGCCGGCAATATTAGCTTTTTTTTGCTCATTAAGGCCAGAGCAAAGCAGATTAAAGGCGGTCGAGCAAGCTGATCCAACAAGATGGCTTGAAACCTGTGTAAAGATGCTACGGACGGAACTCTAAAACTCGGGTTCGAAGGGAGCTACGAAATGAAACAGCACAAGATTGCCATAATAATGACTCTCGGTTTGGGTCTGGGTTCTGGGCTTTGGGCGCAAACTTCGACCCCTTCGAATGCCGCGAAAGAGCCTTTGCAAAGAGGGCTTGTCGTTCCCAGCAGCAAAGTTTTTAAGTCCCAGCGCGAAGTCTATAATTCGACCCCTGGCGAACAGTTGCTTATGATCCTGCATGTGCCTAAGGAATCAGGTCCGGTCTTTATCGAAGTGTTCAATCGAACCAAAGAAGAGATGAGCCTCTTTCAATTTACTCTTTCGTCTTTGGGTCATGAAGGTGAGCTCGTGTTTGACGATCTGCCGCCAGGTTGGTCCGCCGTGAAAGAAGTTCGTCTCGGCAGTTTGCGTGAATTGGCCATTCGCAATGCCAAGGCCTACAATAAAAATGCGGATGAAATTCAACCGCGCCTTGTCTTGCATCAGATCGAGCAGGGCAACCGGCCTCTCAAACTTGGCAAGCATAAAATCTAACGGCACAATAGCGACTTGCGTGCTATCATGGAAAAAAATTCCATGAGGCACTCATGCGTTCGCTTCAAACCTTGGCTGAGAAATTGAGCTGTCCGTCCTGCTCAGGAAAAGTGCAGGCCCAAAAGCAATCCCTCCATTGTCAAAGTTGTTCGGCAGTCTTCCCGATTTGGGGCGACTTTCCTTGGGTATTTGCCCAAGCCGACGAATGGAAAGCGGATTGGGTGCAGCGGTTTCGCTTCTATTTGCAGCAGCTTCATCAGGAGATTCAGAATCTCAAAATGGAAGGCAAGCTGCCCGATCTTTTACCGAAGACCAAAGAACGGCTTCAGCATCTTATTCAGGCCAAAACCGAACAGCATCGCGAATTGGAAAAACTGTTCGAACCCTTGCTGCTTGGCAAAGGACCTAGCTATGAGCAGCAATTGGCTGCTGGCACCCCGCTGCCTGATTCCCAGCAATTGATGGGTTACTATGGGAACATTCTGCGTGACTGGGGTTGGGGTGAAGAAGAAAATAAACTGGCTCAGGACTTGCTCACGGGCATACTTGGGCCCAATCCCTTGGGGACTCTCTTGGTTCTCGGTTCGGGTCCGAGCCGCCTCGCCTATGATCTGCATCGAGCTTTGGGTGGTAAAGATACCATCGCTTTGGACGTCAATCCCTTTTATCTGCTGGTTGCCGAACGCATGCTGGCTGGACGCAATCTCATGCTCTATGATTTTCCGATTGCTCCCATCGATACGAAAGCATGTGCCAGCAAGGTGAAGTGTCGAGCCCCTGAAACGATTAAAGAAGGTTTTCAATTTTTGATGGCCGATGCTATGAACCCTTGCTTTCAATCGGCTTCGATCGACACTCTCTTGACGCCCTGGTTGATTGATATCGTGCCGCAAGATTTTCGGAGCTTTGCCAAAAAGCTCAATCGGATTTTGAAGCCCGGTGCACGCTGGCTTAATTTCGGATCGACTGTCTTCCATCACCGTCTGCAGCACATGTGCTATAGCCGCGAGGAAATACCAGATATTCTCGAAGAAAATGGTTTCTACGTCATGCACGTGGAAGAAACTCAGCTGCCTTATCTGCGTTCGCCTTCCAGTTGCCAGCAGCGAACCGAGAAGGTCTTCACTTTTCTGGCCCGAAAAGTTGCCGAAGTAGAGGTAGATGCTCCTTTCACGCCGATTCCCGACTGGTTGAATGATCCGGAAAGAGCCATTCCTCTGCTGCCGGATATCCAGCAGCAGGTGATTGTGAACTTTACCCTCACCCAGGTCTTGGCTCAGGTGGACGGGCAGAGAAATCTCCGCCAGATCGCAGAAATTATGGCGCCAAATTTTGATCTGCCCGTGACGGATGCTCTGCCGATGCTGAAGCGAATCTTCAGTCGCTATATCGAAGGACGCAGCCGCAGTATGAACTTTTGAGCTTGCTTAAACCTGAGGCAAGTCTGGGAAACGCGAACCATAGTAAGCCATGATGGTTTCAAGTTCTTGCTGGTCGTGCTCATCGAACGCTGCGGGATCGTTGGAGTCGACATCGAAAACCGCCAGCAACTGACCCTTTGGATTGAAGACGGGAACCACGATTTCACTGCGAGTGGAACTGGCACAGGCAATATGTCCCGGAAAAGCCTCCACATCAGGCACGATCTGAGTCTTGCCGGTACGAGCTGCTGCCCCGCATACACCGCGAGCAAATGGGATATCAAGGCAGCCATGGCCGCCTTGATAGGGGCCTATTTTCAAATGCTGATCCCTGACGACGCGATAGAACCCTGTCCAGTGATAGTATGCAAAGCTATGATGCAGTTCACAGACCACGGTAGCCATGGCTGCAACCCAATCGGTTTCTTCCTCAAGCAGGGCTTTGATGCTGGCCAAGACATCGCTATAATGCTGGAGTTTGGTCGAGGTATCGGCGGTTTGGGCCAGGGGTTCTAGCATAGAGAGACTCCTCAAGGAAGTGAACCGACGCCTGTTATAGAATCCTGTCCCTGACTTTGTCCACTAGAAGCCTTCCGCTGGCGAGGGCTTGGATGCGAGGCAGAAAGGTAAGATATGAAAATCCCTTATGAAACTCTGGATCCTGAAACCCTTAGGGGGGTGCTCGAGGAGTATGTAACTCGAGAAGGGACCGATTATGGTACGAGTTCGGAATTATTGGTAAAAGTCGATCAGATTCGGCGCAAATTGCAAACGGGTGAGGCGGTTCTGTGTTTTGATGAGATAACCGAGACTTGCCATATCCTTTCCAGGGAGGCTTTCCGCACTCTGGATAAAAGCCGTGTCCAAGCTTCTGGCCCGCATTCTAATGGCGCTGGGTCAGTGCTGTAGTATTCTGTAACCCTCGGTAAAGAGAAGATATAATCCTCGATTCAAGGCGTATGCGGGGGGGATCTCAAGTTTCAAGGAGACACACCGAAAATGAATCCTATGGGAGCAAGGTGAGTGAGTTCCTTCCACGCTTCCGAGGATAGAGCAATGAAAACAGTTCTGTTTTACGATAATACAAAACAGAATGTCCGCGATGTTCGTCGGATGCTCGCTGTTGCCTCTTGCCTTTGCCACATTCCAGCCGATCAGGCAGAATTCGTTCAAGCCCTTCGAGAAGCCAAGTACGATCTCTTGGTCTATGCCCTCGAGTTCCATGATATTGTCCGTCTGGAGATGGCAAGTAAGATGATCGAAACCCCGATTATTCTTTTGACCAATTCCAAGTTTGAAGAATTATCGCCCTTGCTTCCGGAAATTCCAGCCACCAATATTATTGCTAAGAATAGCGACGGCAGTCTAAAGCTGCGGGATCTGGTCAACACTGTGCGCAAGATTTTGCATGGCGAAGATATTTTCGGAGTGAAGCATTACCTGAGTTTTGGCACGCAATCCGAGGTTTTTCACATTCGTGATTCAGCGGAGCGTGGTGAGTATATCGAAGCGATCGTCGAGTTTT
>JBGSRE010000231.1:0-10187 GCA_041737755.1 Oligoflexus sp. | reverse complement strand
CCACGGGCTCCATCTGGGGCCGCCCGACTTGGGGCGTCTGGTGGACTTGGGATGCTCGTCTCACAACGACTCTCATCCTGGCTTTGCTCTATGCCGGTTACCTGATCTTTTATAGCAGCCTCAGCCCTGGCCCTCAACGCGACCGGATTGCCGCGGCGCTTGGCGTGATCATTGCTCTCGACGTGCCGGTCATCTACCAAAGTGTTAACTGGTGGCGCACCCTGCACCAGCCGCAGAGCATTGTCCGTGCAGGCGGGTCCACCATGCCTCCCGAAATGCTGATCGTGCTTGCTTTTGGCTTTCTCGCCTGCCTGTGCGTGGCCACCTGGCTGCTTATTCTGCGGGTTGGCAATTTGAAACTGCAATTGATGCTGGAACAGTACAGCTTCGATGCCCATCCTCAGGGGGAATGATCAATGTTTGGTGAAGCTATGGATCCGGTTCCTTATCTTGCGGCTGCTTATGGTACAGCGGGTTTTGCATTGGCCTTCTACGGCATTTGGCAAATACGTCTTAGGCAGCGATTAAGACAACTTGAACAAGCTGCTCGGCCTCAAAATAAAAGGAGATCGTCATGAAAAAGGGTTTCTCTTTAAAATGGATCCTTGGTGGTGCTGTGATTCTGGTGGCTGCTCTCTCGATTAGCAACTTGAAGTTCACTGATAACGTGGTTTACTTCTACACGCCTCAGGAAGCTTACGCAAAAGCCGCCGACATCAACGACAAGACGATTAAGGTCGGAGGCATGGTCAAGGTGGGAACGGTCAATTGGAAACCTGAAGAACTGCAATTAAACTTTATCATGACCGACATGCAAGGGATTGATATCGAAGTTGCCCACAAGGGTACACCGCCAGATATGTTTAAAGAAAGTGCTGGAGTCGTGGTGGAAGGCCGAATCGATGGCGAAGGCAAAAAAATGGTTTCCCAAAGATTGATGGTGAAGCATTCTGAAGAGTACAAAACTCCAGATACTCATCATTCGATAGATAAAGAGTTGCTGGAAAAATCGATGTTCAAAAATTGACGCCCGCTCTGGCGAGGAGATGCATGTGAACGAAAAAGTTGTTATCCCAGGTGCCAATCGAAAACATGTGATCACAACGCTTATCGTTGTTTTAGGATTGGTTGGTATCATTGGTTTTTTCTATCGAGGATTGGGTCACCCGCCTAACAAAAATATCCCATCGGCCTTGCTCAATAAGCAAGCGCAGCCGTTCCAAGCCACATGGCTGCAGGGGCAGGAGTTTTTGGGGCATGCTGCCGATGCCAAGGGTTTTTCTTTGGCGGATTTTAAAGGCCGTCCCATGATTCTGAATTTTTGGGCCAGCTGGTGCTACAGCTGTCGCGAAGAGGCTTTGGATTTTGAAGCTTTCTGGCAACGCTATAAGGACAAGGGGATCGTGGTGGCAGGAATTGCCATCCAAGACAGTCCGGAAGCAGCGGAAGCTTTTGCTCGCAAATACGGCAAGACCTACATCTTGGGACTTGATTCTGAAGATGGTAAAGCGGCGATTGATTACGGAGTCACGGGTGTTCCCGAAACCTTTATCATCGACCGCAACGGAGTGGTGATTCACAAAGAGGCCGGCCCCATGACAGCCCAGATGCTGGCAAGCTTTGCCGATAGACTGCTGCAGCCTTAAATCAATAAAGGGCACTCTGGGGTGCCCTTTTGATTTCCAGTGGAAGCGGATCCATTTCAGTCGAGCCAGCCCACTTTATCGGAAATAAAACCTACTGTATAAGCCACGATCAAAAAGGGCGAAACGAGTCCCATAAAGATAAAAATCGGGGCAAATTCCAGAAAGTCTTTCAGCGATTCAATATGAAAATCTTCTATGGTAAACATGGTCAGATGGCTCCTTGGATTAGCCTTTTGGCGCAGACCGCTTTCGTTCAAGGGCTTGATTATAGGACTAAGCTCAAGAACTCGCAAGCATTCATAGCTCTGCATCGACTTAATTGAAAGGATTCCCTATGCTATATCTGCTTGGCCGGCGGAGACACATACTGAGTTTGCTCTTCCTCAGCGCGTGGACCGTGCTGGGGTGGACAGCTTGCGTAACTCCCGGTGGAACCACCGCATCCCGGCAGGGTTTAATTTGGGAAGCTCAAAAAGGGGATCAGATCATCACACTGGTCGGCACCATGCACGTGGGAGTTAGCCCCGATGAAATACCAAAAGCCCTTTGGACTCGCCTCGACCAAGCCGACACTGTTGTGACAGAAGTGGATCTAGCAGGAATGAATAGCACGCTTATCAAACGCTACCTCCTGCTGCCCGAACAGCAAAATCTTGAGCAGCTCTTAGGCCCAGCTGATTGGCAACGCTATCGCCAGATTATTGGCGAGGCCTTTCCCACGATCAGCAAGGCGCAATTGCAAAGAATGACGGCTCTTTCGGCCTGCAGCAACCTGATGATGGCCGAAGCCCACCTCGCCCAAAAAAGTAGCAAGGCGAGCCAGGTTCAAGCCTCGGATGGCCGCGATCAGATTTCAATGGATCAGTACATCACCGAGAAGGCCAAGGAGCAGAAAAAGACTTTTCATACCTTTGAGTCTCTCGCCGAGCAGTTTACCCTGCTCGAGCAGGTTTTCACCATGGAACAGCTGCGAGAAATGCTGGAGGATAGCGCCGAAAATCGCAGCTACTACCAAAAGCTCTCGAGCTCCTTCAAGCAGGGTGATTCGGCTACCATCGACGCGATGGTGGCCACCATGCCTGTGAAACAGCGCGAAGTTCTTCTCGATCAGCGGAACCAAAATTGGGGGAAAAAGCTGGATCAGCTGCTATCAAAGCAAAAGACTTTTATCGCTGTGGGCGCTGCCCATTTGGGGGGACCGAAAGGATTGCTCAATATCCTCGAGGCCAAAGGCTTTCGGCTCAAAGCACTTCGCCTTTGATACTGCTTTAAGGCTCGCCGACATGCTCTGCCAGCCATAGCCAGTCACGATAGGAACCAGTGCTAGGTTCCTCAATGGGATCCTGAAAGTTCAAGTCATCCTTATCCAACCCGATTTCATCCTCCCTAGCCAGTGATCGAAACTGCAGGAAAGCCATGAACGCCGCGGCAGACAAACTGATTGCAGATATATAAAAAAAGGCTTTGCGGGGTTGGCGACGCTGGGTTTCCTCTATCCGCGCCTGAATCCTTTGCCACTCATCTGCCGGCGGCGAAGGCAAGGCCGGCGCATGACTATGAAAATAGTTGCGGAGTTTTTCATCATCGCTCATAGCATGTCTCCTTCCTGTTTAAGGTAAGCTTTTAGCCTCGATCGCGCAATCGACAGACGGGATTTCACTGTGCCTTCGGGAATGGCAAGATTTTCGGCTATTTCTTCCACATTTTGGTTTTCCCAATAATAGAGGACGAGCACACTCCGCTCCTTGAATGTCAATTGCTCCAAACAACGGTCCAGGACCTGCGAATGACCGAGCTGCTCTTCGGCATTCGGCGATTTTTCCTGCAACTGGAAAGAGCTGTCAAAACTTTTCCAAAGTTTGCGCCAGGAATGACTGCGATGATAATCCTGAGCTAGGTTGATACAGATGCGATAGACCCAGGATTTCATCTGGGCTTCACCCCGAAAAGAATGCAAGTGACGATGAATTTTTAAAAACACTTCCTGGACGCCATCGTCCACTTCCGAAGGCGGCAGAAGGCGAGTCATCAGCCGTCGAATCATGATCGCATAGTCATCGTAGACCTTGCGAAATTCCGCCTCATCTTTATTCACTGCGTAATTCCACAGCCTTTGTCGTGGATGCCGGTGCTGCTGCTAGTTCCTTTCGCTTTGATTGAAAGATCATTTTTTGTTCTTCATTTAACACGGAACGAATCGCCAGGACTTTATGAAACCGTTCCGCTTCCAAGCTGCGCCTTCTTGTTTGCAACTGATCGAAAGCTTTTTTTAACTGCTCATCATCGGCCCCAGTATCAAGCAATCGATCCAATTCCTCCCGGGATCTATCCAATTCCGCTTTGATATTTCTCCTGCGCTCCTGAAAATTTTGCCGAATCGCCCGCATTTTTTCTTTCTGTTCAAGATTCAACTTCATCACCCGCAGCGCTTCATGCATCGGTCTATCGACCGATTCCGAAGGTGGACGCTCGGCACCATAGCCCCTAGGGACGGCCAAGATCAGCAATAAAAGGCTAAACAAAAAAAAGATTTTCAAGAGAACTCCTTCCACTGGTTCACAGCTCTTGCCTACTAAGACGGGTATGGCAAGGCAAGGGTTCATTTTTCTCCCTCAAAAACTTGGCGTGCTATTTTGCCATGTGCAGTCTTTTGAAAAGTTTTTTCTTTGCTTATGGACCCAAGCCGTTACACAGATGGCATGCAAACCTTTGTCAATCCAAGCCTCAATGCCAGCGACATCGAGCATGGGCAAAAAGAAAGCAGCTCGAGTTGTCACTATGCTTTGGATAATCTGGGAGGCGCATTGATGCCCTGGACAGATCGCGCTGTGTTTAAGGCAGAGTTTTGCCAAACGACAATGGTGTGGCGCGGGAAGTACTTCTCGGTTCGGCAAGTACCCTGTGAAGAGTGTTCTCAAACAGCCACAGATACTGGATTTTTGACTAAGGGTCCCATGCTGCGCTGGGTATAAAAATGTTTTGGCAGCGTCATAATCAATTGAAAATCTCTTGCATTCAACTCTTGACTCATAGTGTCTAATTCTAAATCGATCCTGCCGCCTGATTGGTTCAAAAACTGTCGGACCGCGCACATTCCCATACCCCTGCCGGATATATCTGTGATGGCCTTTACTGTGGAAAGACCCGGATGAAAAATGAGCGCAGCAACTTCCTTGGGTGAGCAATTCGCTGGGTCAATCAGTTGCTTTCGCACCGCTGCCTGATATATTTTATCCAATTGCAGGCCAATTCCGTCATCTTTAAAAATAATTTCCAAGGCCTGGTCTTGGCCGTATCTCACTGAAATTTGCAAGTTGCCGTATTCAGACTTGCCCATTTTCTTTCGTACATCAGGAACTTCAATGCCATGATCTAAAGAATTGCGGAGGATATGCACGAAAACATGAGTAAGGACTTCGAAACCGTCACGACTGATGCCGAAAGAAGGCAGATCAAATGAGATATGGGGGGTTGGTTTTCCCAAGTCTTTGGCCAGTGAAGCGAGTGGTTTACAGATATCCGAAAACGCTTGGTCCGCATCGATAAAATAGAGGTTGTAAAAAGTCTTTTTCATCTGATCAACGAAAGGTGTGAGCCTATCATCAAAAAGATAGCCCTCAATACTCTGCAAATGACTAATGTTTTGCCGAACAGTTTCCAGATCAATTTTGATAGATTGAGAATGATCGGATCGCTTCAATTTCTTTGAATAAATATCCATATACTCATTGAAAAGAAGTTTCACCAGTGCCAAGTGCCGAGCGCCTTCGCTTGGATCCCATAGCAACTCCTTCTTTTGAACCTGTGCGTAGTAGTGTTCACAGTCGTGGATCACTGCCGTCATATATGTGAAATGATAGGTTCTGGCCGCACCTTTGATGGTGTGCATATTAATGAAGAGTGTTCTTAATTCTTCACGCCCAACATCACCCTCAGAAATTCTGGCGTTTTCATCCAGGAAATTCACTGCACTTTTACTGAACTGCTCAAATTTTTCGTTACTAATTTCGGCAATTTCACTGATAATCTCGATTTCCATTTGTTGCTTTTTGTTGAGCTTCTCTAGCTCATTTTTTTCTGTAACATCGCTCATGGTAACGAGTATTTTCTCGATGACATCCCTTTTTTCATTAATAATAGGCTGCCAATCGACTACAATCATTTTCTTTTGACCATTTGCATCAAGTAGACAAAAATTTCGGATCAAATTTCCCTCGTTTACTGTAAAATTCAGCGGATCTTCCTGAATACAATTACGAAGAATGGTCTCAATGATATTCTTTTGCTCATTATTCAGATCGCTCTTGTGAAAGACGAGATCGACTGCATTGCGGCCAGGAACATCCGAGCTGCCTATTATCTGTTCCAGATACTGCGAATAATCTTCACCCACCGTCAACTGCGATGTGTTGATGGTAAAAATCCCCTGATGAATATGAGTCAAAATAGCTTTAACATCCCGAGAATGTCGTTCCACTTCTTTAAGCAGTCGTCTCTGGGTAGTGGCAAAAATGGCCAATGCTATCGCGATAAAAATGGAAAAGGCCATGAAATGAACGAATGTGTAAATCCTTTCGATGACCGAGCCCTCGGGATAGACAAAGTGATAGACTTCGACTCCCGACATCTCGATATAGAATATGATGGAATAAAGAATAAGCGTGAAAATCGTCAGCTGAAAGATTTCCCTGGCCCGACGAAATAACAGAGCCGTGACGCCGGGAGTTACGCCTAGCATCCAGCAAGCGGCGCTGGAATCAACCCCACCCATGTTAACAACCACGCCGGCCAAACCCAGACTGGTGGCAGACAGGTTAATTTTAGCAAGCAGCCGACTCTGCCCTTTGAGATGCAAAAAATTAGTGGACAGCAGTACTATGGCAAGGGCTCCTAGTGAGAGCGAGGCACCGTAGGATCCAAGCAGCCCGTAAAAGCAAGAGTAGACAACAGCCACCAAAAGGCCGATGTGAGTGAAGATAAAAGCAGAACGTGCAAACCAAAGATCATCACTATTTTTAAAGTTCTTTTCCTTAACAACAAGATTTAGGATAGATTGCAATACATTTTGAGCTCCAAGAACAATCTGCTGCATAGCGCCCTGACTCCTCGAGGGAAAAGATTCGAATTCGTCGGTCTTTTCGAGTATAATCTTAGCTTGAATGCATGAAATTTACCAACTTTGAACTGATTATATACGCAAAACGAAGTTTCCATAAAAACATCTCCTCGCCAGCCGATAGGCCTTATCCCAGATGGTCCGGAACACTTCGGCAGTATCGCTACGGAAGATCCAGATTTTTTTTTGAGTCTATTCTTGAATCTCCAATGGATCGATTCTACTCCTTGATTTATGATCTTGATCCCAGTGGAAAGGGAATTCTTGCCATGCCCAAACCGATCGCTGATGCACAAAGCTTTTTTTCGGGTCTTAAAGCCCTGCTCGAACTCGAGACCGAAACGGAAAAGCGGCAATTTTTGGAGCGCCTGCAAAAGCAGACCCCTAAACAAAGGGAATCCAACGGCAGCTGCTTGCATTCCCTCACGGTGGAAGACGAGTTTCCCGGTCTGGGAGGACGATTTATCATCGTGCTTCGAAAGTCTTCTCGCGCTCCGCTACCTTGGACCAGCATGGACGCCGGAAGTCCTGTGATACTGTCAACGGAGACGAGTCAGCCGACCTGGAGTGCCCGTGCCGTGGTGGTGGAGCGGCAGCCCAAAGCTATTCACATAGCCCTGGAAGAACCCTTACCAGATGTGGAAGATTCGCTCCTCCAGCTGGATGTTTCTTTTGATGAAAGTACCCGTCGCAAAGAACGTCAGGCTCTCGATCAGGTGATGAATGCTCAAAAGCAACGACTCGCTGAACTACGCGATATCTTTTTAGGCAAACGGGCACCAGCCTTTCGTCCATTGGCAGCCGATCCTGCGCGCCTACCGCAATTGAATGCGCAACAGGAAGAGGCCGTCCGGTTTGCTCTCGAAGCAGAGGATATTGCGATCATTCACGGACCTCCAGGCACCGGCAAGACCACCACTCTGGTTGAAATCATTCAACTCTCCATTCAAGCGGAAGGCAAGATTCTCGTCACTGCATCTAGCAATTTGGGTGTTGATAATCTCTTGGAAAAGCTGGTCCAGCGCGGAATGAAAGCCGTGCGATTGGGTCATCCGGCACGGGTTATGGAATCCCTTCGGCCCTGGAGTCTTGATTATCTGGTAGAAAAACACGAAGACGCCCGGCTTGCCCAAAAACTAATGAAAGAAGCTTCGATTATTTTTCAAAAGGCTCGGCGATACACGAGGGCGCCTCCTGCTAAAGGTGAGAAACAGGCCCTGTGGAGCGAAGCAAAAGCTATGATGGCTGATGCGAGACAACTGGAAGCCAGAGCTGTGGAACGGGTCCTGGATGATGCTGAGATCATCTGTGCGACGACCACAGGTCTCGATTCTTTTCTCTTAGGAAAACGGCGATTTTCACTCGTCGTCCTCGATGAAGCGGGTCAAAGCACAGAACCGAATTCCTGGATTCCTCTGCTTCGCGGCGACAAATTGATTTGCGGCGGAGACCATTGCCAATTGCCTCCCACAGTCCTTTCGCAAGAAGCTGCCCAAAAGGGGCTGGAGAAAAGTCTTATGGAAAGGCTTGTCAGCCTTTATGGTCAGCAAATCACCAGACGCCTGGACGTGCAGTATCGTATGCATGAAAAGATTATGAGTTTTTCGTCTCAGGAATTTTATGAAAACAGTTTGATCGCAGCGCCAGCTGTTCAGCATCATCGATTGGAAGATCTGCATGGCATCAAGGCCGCTGAAGAACTTCCCGTAATCTTGTTCATTGACACCGCCGGCGCAGGTTTTCAAGAGGAGTTTGAACTTGACAGTGGCAGTCGATTCAATCCGAAGGAAGCGGCGGTAATCGAACAACGCACGGCCCAACTCCTAGGCTACGGCCTGGGGCCAGAGCAAATCGCCATTATCACCCCTTACGCAGCCCAGGCTCGGCTGCTGCGAGAGCGATGCGGCGGCCGAGGGATCGAAGTTGATACCATTGATGGATTTCAAGGCCGCGAGAAGGAAGCGGTTTTGATCTCATTGGTCCGCTCCAATGATGAACAAGACATCGGCTTTTTAAGGGAAACAAGACGAATCAATGTGGCTCTGACGCGAGCCCGTCGGCAATTGATTGTTGTTGGTGACAGTGCAACACTGGGGCTGCACCCCTTCTATCAAAGACTTCTGCAATACTTTGAATCCACACAAAGCTATCGCAGCGTCTGGGAAGAGTCACCGGAATTAATTGAACACTGACTTACTGCAGTTTGATTGCCATCGAAAGGCCGGGCAAATCCACAGCCTCAGCCGGATTATTTTGCAGCTTTTTACCCGGCTTCATACCGGGAACTGGGCCACTTTTTGACAGTAGAGTCGTGCCTTCGCCGGTGACGCAAGAACCGAGCAGTATGGGACAGCCTGTTTTTACAGCTTCTTCCGGTGCATCGATTTCCAGTCCCACGACCGGTCCTAGAGTCTGCAAATCTGTCACATCAGTTTTACCTACGTTCAACTTTTTAAGTTTTCCCAATCGACCAACTCCTTTAACATCCTTGAATCCTGGCTGATTGGCTAAAGACAAGCTTTGAAGTTCTGGCATCAATCCAAGAGATTGAACGCTCACCAGACGATTTCCATCCAGGACCAGCCGCCGCAGGAGAGGATTGCTGAAGTTGTTCATATCCGAGATCAAATTTCCACTCAAATTCAAACTAACCAATTCAGGCAAAGCTTCGAGTGGTTTTGGATCGATGATAAGGTTATTACTTAAGTCCAGGACATCCAGGTTCAAAAGAGTGGACAGTGGTTTCACGTCAATGATTCCGAAATTTTTGATCGCTAGGTTATTCAAACTTTTGATGGCCGCAATCGGCGCAAGATCAATCAGGGCGCCAGCGTTACCGTTGCCGACTATTTCCAGTTTGCGTTTGAGGCGAAGCTTGCTAAACAGATCCGCGCAGTCAGCGCCGTTAGCAGGCATATTGGGGGCAGAAGCCGTGGCTGTTTTCAAAGACTGAGTAAGACCGAGGAATGCAGCTCGATAGCGATCAGCAGCAGCTGGTTGGTAAACGAAATTAATGCAAAATTCTTCCATCGTCACCGGATTGGTAATCTGATCGTACTCACAGACTGCTGCCGCCGGAGTCCCACAAATTTTTCTGGCCGCGGGGTTTCCCGATGCCTTAACGGAAGTCAATTTTTTCAAATCGCCCACGCGGGTGAAATCACTGATCTGATTACCGCTCAAATCCAAAGTCTTTAGATTCACGAGATTGCTCACAAACGCCAGTGTGCTGAGCTTGGATCCGGTAATACTTAAATTGACCAAAGACGCTGGTAAACCCGTCAGCGTCGTGGGATTGCTAAGATCGGCGTTGCGTATAATCAAAGTATCCAGCAGCGGAGCTTTCGGAATGAAAATGGGTTGAGCTAAACCATCGATCGTCAGTGTCTTGAGTGAAGTCAAGCGGGAGGCATCGATATCGCGCA
>JBGSRE010000218.1:0-2879 GCA_041737755.1 Oligoflexus sp. | reverse complement strand
TATCAGGAATACCAGACCACCGCGTGCCAATCACAGGCAATCCCATGGCTCCAGCTTCTAGTAATGAAATAGGGAATGTTTCACCTGGCATAAAGCTAGGCAGAACAACAGCGTCGGCAGCGGCATAGAGCTCTCTCATAGCTTCATGGGAAACATAGCCCATAAGTGAGACGATATCTTCCAGTTGACGAACTTTAATTGCCTGAATGAGCTCTGGCAAGAGAGGTCCTCCTCCGACTAGAGTGAGACGAACCTTGGGGAAATTTCGATGCAATCGCTGAAAAGCATCCAGCAGAAGGAAATGGCCCTTTCCATCAATCAGTCTTGCCGATATCAGGAAAAGGCAAATCTCAGGACAGGGCGCCTGTCTTTTTGCGTACTGGAAGAGCTGGCTATCGAGGCAAAGTGGAATAATTCGGATGCGCGCTGGATTAAAGTTCGCGGCCATCAATTCTGCTGCCGCTCCTGCATAGGTAACGACCACACGATGGGCCAGCTTTTTTTCTAAGCCCAGGATTAATCGTTGCCGAAGGCCGAGATGAGGCCAACCCAACTTTGCATGATGAGTCACGATAATCTTTGGCACTTGGGCTAGCCATCCCGCAATGAAAGCAGGAAGTGCATGAACTCCCACGGGATGGATATGAAGAACCTCGATCGAATGCTGACGAATGAGTCTGAGCAGATGAATAATTCTCTTTACGGCCAGGAGCTGACCCAGAATTTTTCCCATAAAACTTTTTGATCGAGACAGTGCAGGAACGTAAAATGGGTCGACCGAAATAGCTTCTTTTTGCGCAAGCTCAAACAAAACATTCCGGCCCTGGGGATGGCACGTCAGGCGTGGTAACTGGCCCATTTCTTTCTGAGCTTTTGCCAGACTGAGCACAAAAATTTCAACCCCCGTCATGCCCTGGTTGCCTAAATAATGCAAAATTTTTGGCGGTTTTGAGTTCATAAAGAGCAAGCGTCTCCAGGGGACGATGATTCGCTCGTAACTTATAATCGATATACGCCAATAAGTACAGTTCTATCCGGTGCAGAAGAGACATATCGTCACTTTCGAAGGCAAAGGTCTGAAATAGTTGGAATTTATTAATTTACTCGACGCCACGAATGGCAAAGGAAAGGCACCTGGAATCAGGTGCCCTGCTCAGACAGTGTTATAGCTTGGCTTTGATTGCCTCTAAATCATTGACTGCCAAGTCTTCAGACTCATCCGGAGACGAATCATATTCGGCAAACGGTTCTCCGCCAAAGGGCGTATTGCCCTTGTGATTCTGCTGTTTTTCAAGCTTCTTATCGAGCATTTTTTCGAGTTTATCGGTGGCACCGAACAAAGCCTCGCCTATTGTCGCAGCCTGATGGACAGTCGCCATAACGGGGAAACCATCCATTTTGGCTTCTATTGAACAACGTTTATCGTTGTCACTTTCTTTGTGCTGATTTTCATCACTCAGATAGACTTCGACTCGAGACAGCCTCGTACTGAATCGATCCAGAGCTCGTTCCAGCTCTCCCGAAGCCCAAACGACCAAATTGCCTCTAACATCCGCCAAAGAACTATGGGTATTAACTTGTATCAGCATAAGCACTCCCTATCGACGAGCTTTCGTTCAATTCAATTTTGCAACATTTGGGCCGCTAAGTTTTAGCCAGAGTGATTTCTTTTCTTTCTTTAAGAATTTTCAAAACTTAATTTCATGGAAAAGCTACACCGAGAAGAGAGAAATGTCTTCTAACATTTCTTTATGACAGCCCACGATCCCAAGAAATCGTGCGATTTGCTCCCCACTTGCATCATTTCAATCAATGTACTGTGCTTTCTTTCGACCCATCATGGCCTCCATTGACTGCTTCAAATCAACGGACATCAGCATCCCTGCATTCCAAAGCGCTACATAGTCCAGGCCTTCCTGGACCGAGTGATCGCGGCTATAGTTCATAATGTGCTTAGTCCCGCGGATGGCAAGAGGCGACTTTTCGGCTATAAGAGTGGCCTGTTCGAGTGCCAGCTCCCAAAGACTCTTATGATCCGCCGCCAGTTGATTGATCAAGCCAAAACCTTGGGCTTCCTGGGCATGAAATACCCGACCCGTTAAAGCCAGTTCTCGGGCTATCCCATCTCCAACAAGTCTGGGCAGACGCTGAAGAGTTCCGATATCCGCGACTATTCCCAGATCAACTTCCTTGACCGAAAAGCTCGCATCAACCGACGCATGACGAATATCACAGGCCGTAATGAGATCGATACCGCCGCCATAACAAACGCCTTGAATGGCAGCAATGACTGGCTTGCGACAGCGTTCAATGGCCGTGAAGCTTTTTTGCAAAGAACGGATTATCGAAAGTAGATACTCTTGCTTGCGTCCTTCCGGCAATGGCTCTATCCGCAGGGCGATACTGCTTATGAATTCGAAATCAATTCCCGCACAAAATTTATTCCCTTCACTGCAGAAGACGACCGAACGGACATCATTTGATTCATCTGCCCAGTGAATGGCTGATTCTATTTCAAACCATAGTTTTTCATTCAGTGCATTGGCTTTGTCCGGCCGATTCAAGCGAATTTCTGCCACTTTCTGGTGCTGAATAATTTTCAAAAATTCAAAACTGGCCATTAATTAAGTCCTCACCGATCTTATCTATGAACGATCAGGAGGAGCATAACTGAAACAGGCCGGTCCATGCGATAGGGCATTTCTACATAATTGGATCCAAATATCCTCAAAAAGTCAGCATGCAGGTTGAGAACCGAAACTATGACAGCCAGAAAGGAAATGGCTCCGGCAAAGTTCTTGGTACTTTCAACGAAGGGATCTGAAAAAGACCTCGTTTCGGCAAAAATTTGAGTTTCTTTCGTAATGGTAAGAACCTAC
>JBGSRE010000207.1:0-2351 GCA_041737755.1 Oligoflexus sp. | reverse complement strand
CCCGCCGCTGCTGCCGCTCGCCTGCCCTGCCCTGCACAAGCGCGTGGCCCTCAAACGCACCTGCAAACGCGCACACACCCAACCCACACGCGCACACCCAACCCACACACCCAACCCACACGCGCTACCGCTGGCTACTTCAGCAAATCATGGAACGATCTACCCGTCACGCCTGATATCGTCATCACGGTTTGTGCCAGTGCCGCAGGAGAAAGCTGTCCGGTTTATCTGGGATCGGTGCTGCGGGCCCACTGGGGAGTCGAAGATCCCGCTCATGCCAAAGGTTCCGAGCTAGAGATTGATGCCGCCTTTATGCAAGCCTACCTGATTCTTCGCGCTCGCATCGAAGCCTTTTTCAAGCTGCCTTTGGTCGAGCTCATGCAGAATCGATCGGCCTTGAAACATGAATTGGACCGAATCGCCCGTATCCTGTGATGGCACCAAGAATTTCGAAATCACCCGAAGAGCGAGCCGCTTATGAGTTTTTTTGAACGCTTTCTGACCGTCTTTGTGGCCTTTTGCATCCTGCTAGGAATTCTGCTGGGACAGGTTTTTCCCAATGTTTTTCAAGCGATCGGCTCGATGGAAATCGCCAAAGTGAATCTGCCCGTAGGCGCTCTGATCTGGGTGATGATTATCCCCATGCTCCTGAAAATTGATTTTGGAGCGTTGCATCAATTGAAAGAGCATAGTCGAGGCATCGGCGTCACATTGTTTGTGAATTGGCTAGTGAAGCCCTTTTCCATGGCATTTTTGGGCTGGCTTTTTATTCGCGTCCTCTTCGCACGCTGGTTGCCGGCCGATCAAATTGATAGCTATATCGCCGGCCTTATTCTCCTTGCGGCAGCTCCCTGCACAGCGATGGTCTTCGTTTGGAGTCGACTGACCCAAGGAGATCCCTATTTCACTCTCTCGCAAGTTGCCATCAATGACATTATCATGATCTTTGTCTTCGCCCCGCTCGTCGGATTACTCCTGGGCGTCTCACAAATCACGGTGCCTTGGACCACGCTTTTGACCTCCGTACTGCTCTACATCGTCATTCCCGTGATCGTTTCCCAGATCATTCGAAAAATTCTTTTGTCGCGGAGCCAATCCCTGTTTGATCGCAGTCTGCAAAGCATTCAACCCTGGTCCACGGCCGCTCTGCTCGTGACACTCGTCCTGCTCTTTGCCTTTCAGGGTAAGGCGATCATCCAGCAGCCGCTGGTCATCGCACTGCTCGCTGTGCCGATTCTAATTCAAGTCTTTTTCAACTCCGCTCTCGCCTATTGGCTCAATAAAAAACTCGGTGAAAAGCATTCAGTGGCCGGCCCCTCAGCACTGATCGGTGCCTCGAACTTCTTTGAACTCGCCGTCGCTGCCGCCATTGCTCTTTTTGGTTTTGAATCTGGCGCCGCCTTGGCCACGGTGGTGGGCGTTCTTATTGAAGTACCGGTCATGCTGCTGGTCGTACGGGTCGTTAATAGCAGCAAAGAATGGTACGAAACATGAGTCGGGCCTTGATTGCTCACAGCAATGATACTCTTTGGATTGTCTCTAGCTTAGGTAGTTTTCGAAAGACTCGGCGAGGTTTGATTGAGTGTCGAGCTAGCGATGGGGATTGCAAAGCATCCCCTCCTGAGGACCTTAATCAAGCAGCACCATAATTGGCTTTGAGCTTGGGATCATCAATCATATTGAGAATTTTCATAACTTCTTTTGATTCCGCTCGCAAGTGCAATCGCGCCTGATCGAGGCTTTGCTTGACTTCAGCAGCACCAGCCGTTTTGCTATTGAAGGTCTTGCTGCCGATATCAGTTATGACTTCAATCTCGACATTGATGAGCGAATTAAAGTGGACTTTATAAGTAATACTACCCAACTTGGGCACTAGCCTCGAATGAGACATTGACCAGGGCAGTTGGGGATCTTTTTCCAATCCAAAAGTTTTCAAACTTTCAGCATAGCTTTCGCGTGTTAGGTTGGGAGTTTTTTTCGGAACATGCGACAGCAGAACCGAAAATCCATGGACCAGCTTTTCGGAACCAACGATAGAAATTTCTGCTTCGTCTGGTTCAGCTGCGGCGATTTCCTTGATCAGCAATGCAATTTTGTTGCTTTTCATCTTTCTTATCCTCTGCAAAGGGTCAAATCAAAGGCGCATTCTGCAACAATTATTCCTACAACGAGCATTCCTAGCAAATTGTCGGACTTATTTAATCTTAGCGTGAGTTATTGAAAAAATCTGCCCGTTAGAAAAAACAATGACTGTACTGGTTCATAGTACGCAGCTCACTGTCGCAGCACAACGAAGTGGCTCTGCTGGCGAGACTCTTTCGTTCAGCAGCACTCTTAGCTTTGGGCTGGCT
>JBGSRE010000166.1:0-2500 GCA_041737755.1 Oligoflexus sp. | reverse complement strand
ATAGTAAGTCTATTGATAGCAATTTTTGGCTGAAGCAATCCTGGATCAAGCGACTTTTCATTATGCTGGCCCGGCTTTTTTCACCCATTCTTTAGAAATTTTGTGGGGCAAAGCGATCTTCTCCTGTGAGCAAGACTCTTGCTGCCGAGACTATTGAGCCTTAGCTGGCGATTGATGCGAATTAGGTTTTTTTGGATGTCGATAGATAGTTGATGAGCAGCGACTATCACCCACAGACTTAGTTGGGTGAGGGTCGTTCGTTTTTTTACCCATATTATTCATCTTTTATTATTACGTTCTAAAGTTTCTGAAGCCATAGCGATCTGAAGCTTCGAATTTTGTAAATTTTCGCTCTTTCATAAGATGATGAATTCTACTCAAAAACGAAGAATCTTGGCCTCGGCCTTATCCAGACCCGCCGTGAACTCCTAATGTCCTCATCTATCCGCTCCGATGGTTATCAAAATTGCAAGTTTTTGATTTTGACTTGGATGGGCATATATCCATTCTTTTTTATCAGCACCCCAAAGGCCATCTCGTAGAGCTTTTTATGGTACAGAGATTCTTTGTTTTTCTTGCAGGATTTATACTTCTCACAAAGGCGTTTGGGGTGGAACCGGTATTTGCTGGGACGTATCTTGACGGCAGTCCCTTGCCGCCAAGGCCAACTAAAGGATTGGACATAGAGTCACCTGGGTTTAATTTCGGCAACTGTACACCTCAATCAAATTATTTAGATTGGGATGATGATGGACTTTTTGAAGAAGAAGTTATCAGACTGTGTCCTGGCCAACTTGTAGGGGTTCCCTGTGATAGACTGGCTCTTCCTTCTAATGGTCGTTGCCAAAGTTACGATTATACCTCCGCCTATATTTTTGGAAAACCTGTTCCTGTGGACATATTTACTAAATTTAAGGAAACGTATGGGGAATTCGACTGCGATCCTAACGATGGGAGCAAATACCGAATATTACCAACTATAGGTCCCGATGCAGATGGGGACGGCGTGCCAAGTGCATTCCAAAAGGGGACTATATGCACAGGAGGTTTTAAACTAGGCGACGAAACTGGGACATGGGTTGAAGACTCTTGGGATCTTCAAGGTCAGGCTATAGATGCGCTGACATACGCCGAAATAGGAGGAAAGTTGTCTAGTAATACTGGGTATTATGGGCAAGTGAACGGAATAGTCACCAATTCGATGACGGACTGTGATGATTCCAATAAATTCATTCCCAATGGCGGCTTATATAGAGACTCCGATGGTGACGGCGCACCCGATGCCTCTGCTTTGTATAGTTGCTATGATGTCGATTTTGATCAAAGTAAATGGTTAACTGAACTCATGGTTTTTAAAGACAATAATGGACGGGAATCAATAAGTCCTCGGTATATATGGATAGATTGCGCTCCAAATGATCCAACTAATCAGAGTAACATATTACTCTGGGTCGACGCAGACAGGGATGGCTATGGCGCTGGCACCCCCGTTGGAGCTTGTATCAATCCCAGCAACGTTCCAATCGGCTACTCAAGCAATGGCA
Organism: Oligoflexus sp.; assembly: GCA_041737755.1. Lineage (GTDB taxonomy): Bacteria > Bdellovibrionota_B > Oligoflexia > Oligoflexales > Oligoflexaceae > Oligoflexus. The sequence continues at coordinate 956 of JBGSRE010000166.1, read as the reverse complement.
CTGATTGTGACGATTATGATCCAGATTTCCATGCAAAAATTCCCAATACCAATGAGTGCGAACTACGTGATCAAATTCTCACGGTCATTGCAACCGGCACGGAACCGGAAATTGAGTCAAAGCTCAATCCCGAACCCATCAATTCTTGCGGAGCGGGAAATGCCAGCAGCTTTCAGCCGGGATCAGTTCTCGACTGTCGTGATCGCACGGTTGGTCAAGAAATTCCCATAGTCGGTACAGACCTCGCCTTGGCCTATTCCTCTGCCAACCAAAAAGGCCAATCTGCAAGAAGTCGGAAGATCTCGCTGACACTAGGCAAGTATAAAAATTCAGATTATGGTGTCCTAAATTCAATTACCGTAAGAACAAAAATTGCAGGAAAATCCTATTTGCAGGTTTATCCTGTCAATGACATCAATGGTAATAGCAGAGCCCTCGAATATGAATGGATCTGGGATGGCCAGGACGCTGCAGGGGCCGAAGTCTCCGGCGTAGTCTCGGCTACTGTGACCGTTGACTATCTCTTTGATGGAGCCCCTGCTGCGACACTCCAAGCTCGAATAGTAAGGCGTAGCGTACCCTTTCGTTTCGGTTACTTTGATGCTCTCAAGCTGGGCTTAGGTGCTTGGTCCTTTACCGATTATCACTACTTTGACAAAGCATCTAAGACGATTTTTCTTGGCAGTGGACAACGCTATGTGGCTCGTCAAAAAAATAGCAATCCAAACTTTCAAACCGATGCCAACGGCATCACAAGTATTCCCTCCCAAGATCTCACGTTGATTTATCAATTCAATCTCGACGGCAAACACGTGGCAACTCTTTCCATGCTGAGCGGTATAGTTCTATACAAATTCATTCATGACGCTAACGGTCAGCTCATAGAGATTATCGATCGCAATGAACTTAGGACTAAGGTCGCACGAGGTACTGACGGCCGAATAGCCAGTATAACC
>JBGSRE010000126.1:0-20863 GCA_041737755.1 Oligoflexus sp. | reverse complement strand
ATAGGGATTTGTGCCTTGGCACGAATCCCTGCTTGCTGCCCTTCTCGGCTCGCTTTCTTCCCCAACTTGAGTCCAATCCTCAGCGGTCAAGTCGACCAAGCAAACAAGAAAAATTCAGCCATCGACAAAAATAGAGGAACGCACTAACATTTGGAGTGATTTTCTTAAAAACATGAGGTTTATCATGCGCTTCTTGCAATTGATGGTTTTGGGTTTGAGCTTGAGTTTTAGCCACTTCGCCAAGGCTTCGGATCAAAAATTAGCTTCGGTGGAAATCAGTATCGATGATAAATTATTGGCTAAGAATGTCGGTGTCCGGACACTTTTCGTGATTGTCTACGACACTGAAAGCAAGATGCCCATGCCTTTTGGAGCGATGAAAATCGACTTAAAGGCTGATGCCAAAGGCAGTATTTATAAAGGTGATCTTACGACTGCCAATATCCAACGCATGAACCCGGATGCGCCCTTGCCCAAAACGATTCGGATCAAAGCCCGGCTTGATAAAGATGGCTCGGCAGGCATGGATCAAGCGGGTGATTTGGTCGGGATCGTGGAAAAAATAAATGTGGGTGAGAAAACCAAGATCACGATAAATACGGCTATTTAATGACCCAGGCCGCGGATCAATCGATCAGGCGGCCTTGTTCTTTGTCATACCATCAGGTAAAGAAATGCAATTTTTTGATTAACTGTTTTTGCAAACCTGATGCTTTCGAATGGGCCTTAAGCAACAATTATTCATCAAACATAAGTCAGTCTATCAATGCACATGTGCCAATAATTCGATTTTCGTAAGATTTTTCGAGAGCTATTGCGTGTCCCTGCAATTCCAACTACAAGATCAAGAGAAACAAAAGAACATATTTTGAACATAGTCTGCCAATAAAAGCTTTTGCTTGCAGGCAATGGCCCTCTTTACCGTATTGTTAAAGGAAATAACATGGGATCAATCGGCACAATTCACGAAAGTCTGCGCGGTTTTCTCGGTAAAACGCATCAACTTTTGATTGATGGTGTTTGGCAGGAGGCCACCGATCGGAAAATCTTCCCTGTCGAAAATCCTGCCGATGGCGATATGCTTGGTCGGGTCGCTCATGGAGGACCGGCTGATATAGACAAAGCAGTTAGTGCTGCTCGCAAGGCGTTCGATGGACCCTGGTCGAGACTTTCTGCCAGTGATAGAGGCCGAATGATCTGGCGGTTGGCAGATTTGATCGAAAAAAATGCCGAAGAACTGGCTCAACTCGAAAGCCTTGATAATGGAAAACCCTACGGGGTTGCTCTCGCTGCGGATGTGCCGTTAGCGGCAGATATATTTCGCTATATGGCTGGATGGACCACCAAGATAAGCGGAAAAACCTTTCCTCTGTCTGTGCCTTATACTCCTGGAACAGAATACCAAGCGTATACCCGAAAAGAACCCGTGGGTGTGGTGGGACAGATTATTCCTTGGAACTTTCCTTTGCTGATGGCAGCCTGGAAACTGGCGCCCGCATTGGCAGCTGGATGCACTGTAATATTGAAACCGGCAGAACAGACTCCCCTCTCGGCACTTCGCTTAGGAGAGTTGATTCAAGAGGCGGGTTTCCCTGCTGGTGTTGTTAATATCGTGACTGGATTTGGCGATGCTGGTGCGCATTTGGCTCAGCATCCTGATGTCGATAAAATTGCCTTCACAGGGTCCACTGAGGTTGGTCGTTCCATTGTTGCTGCAGCCGCCGGCAACCTCAAAAAAGTGACTTTGGAATTGGGCGGAAAATCGCCCAATATCATTTTTGATGATGCTGATATGGATCTAGCGATTCCCGGTGCAGCCAATGCCATTTTCTTCAATCATGGTCAGTGCTGCTGTGCAGGATCCCGACTTTATATTCATGAAAAAGTTTATGATCGCGTTCTGGAAGGTATTGCTCAGTTGGCGAAATCGATTCAGTTGGGACATGGAATTGACCCAAAAACCCAAATGGGTCCCTTAGTATCACGTGAGCAATTGGAACGCGTTTGTTCTTATGTGAAGGCTGGTACTGCTGCGGGGGCGAAGCTAGTCGTCGGCGGTGGGGCTCTTCAGCAAGCAGGCTATTTCATGCAGCCAACGATTCTTAGCCATACCACTCCAGAGATGTCGGTGGTACGAGAAGAGATCTTCGGACCAGTCGTGGTAGCGATTCCTTTCCGTGATCTTGACGATTTGATTCGCCAGGCGAACGATTCCCAGTTTGGACTGGCTGCGGGTATTTGGACGCAGGATGTGACCAAAGCCCATCAGGTCAGCGCTCGACTCAAAGCGGGAACAACTTGGATCAACTGCTACAATATTTTTGATGCGGCCATGCCCTTCGGTGGTTTTAAGCAATCCGGTTGGGGTCGGGAAATGGGCGAAGAAGCACTCAATCTTTATCTGGAAACCAAATCAGTTTGCATTGCACAATGACTCTCTTTCCATGACAGCAAAGTAAATGATTGATATTCTAGATTTTGTGAATGAGCTTGCAGTAAAGATACGTCCCGCAAAGCGGCTTTTATCAATTGAATCGGTGAAACATGGCAAAACCTAGGTGAGAGAATGATTTGAGTTTCCATTTACAGAAGAGGGTGAAGCGCCTGCTTCGCTGGACCCTGCTCAGTGTTTTATGTGGCCTACTCGCTGGGACTTCTTCGGCTGTGTTTCTCATCCTTTTGGATGGCGTCACCCAGTGGCGCCTGCTCCATCCCTCTGTGATTTGGGGATTGCCTCTGGCGGGATTTTTTATCGGTTGGATTTACTTGCGTTTCGGGAAAGATATTGCTGGAGGCAATAATCTTATTCTGGAAGAAATCCATGACCCCAAGAAGACGGTTCCATTCTCGATGGCTCCCCTGATTCTTCTGGGAACAGTCGTGACCCATCTCTTTGGAGGTTCTGCTGGTCGCGAAGGAACAGCCGTTCAGATGGGTGCATCGCTGGCTGACCAGTTGACTCACTTTTTCAAGATTGAACAGGAAGAAAGGAAAATTTTGCTTGTAGCTGGTGCCGGTGCTGGATTTGCCTCGGCAATTGGGGCACCCCTTGCTGGTGTGGTATTTGGTATGGAGGTCATCCATATCGGAAGACTGCGATTTTTTGCTTGGTTTGAATGCTTGATCGCCTGCTTTGTTGCCTATTTTACCACTCGACTTTTGCAGGCTCCCCATTCGATATATCCATCGATCGAAATTCCGCTGGTTACGCCGACAACGCTGTTCATCGTTTTGGGGTCTGGAATTATCTTTGGTCTTTTCGCTCGTTTCTTTGTCATTCTAACTCATGGAATGGAGTCCCTCATTCGCAAGGGAATCCCCTACCCTCCTCTGAAGCCGGCGCTGACTGGAGTACTCATCGTAGCTCTCTATGCTTGGGAAGGAACCTACCGTTATGCCGGTCTGGGAATTTCCTTTATTCAGGAAGCGCTGCACACTCCGGCGAGCTTTTACGATCCTCTTTGGAAAGCTTTTTTCTCGGCACTGACGGTGAGTTCGGGGTTTAAAGGGGGTGAATTTATTCCCTTGGTCTTTATCGGCACGACTTTGGGCAGTGCTCTCGGTCTGATTCTGCCGATATCCTTTAAGCTCCTCGCGGCACTTGGCTTTGCGGCTGTCTTTGCAGGCGCTGCCAATACTCCCTTGGCCTGCAGTATCATGGCTATGGAAATATTTGGCTTTGAGTTGGCGCCCTATGCGTTGATTGCCTGTTACGCCAGCTACTATGTATCAGGATATCAGGGCATCTACCGCGCCCAGAAAATCTACCGGAAGAAGCACGAAACGGCGCTATCCCTCCTGGTGTTCCTCGTCGAACTTCCGCTTCGTTGCTGGAGAGGGAAGCGTAGTAAGTGAAGCTTATCCAAAGAAATTCTAGAGCATTTTCTGTGAAGGCTTTGGTAGTTTAGGGTTAAGCTTTGGATTCAGCTATTTAATGCTCTGCATATTCGCTATTCATGAACTTGCTCTCGTTTCGGGCTCCTGATACATCATGAGTAATAAATAGCTTGGAAAATCAGGAGTAATAGATGAGAGCATTTCTGCATAGGGTTTGCCGTCCTCTAGGGCAAATAATTCTTGGAGCCATCCTTTGGACGAATCTCGGTCTGGCGTCAGGCGAAGCCCGTTTCCCATTGAGTACAGCGGGTCGGTACGTTGTGGATCGCGACGGCCAGCGATTTAAGTTGAAATCAGCGAATTGGTATGGCTTTCACAACGGCAACCAGGTGTTGCAAGGTTTGGATCGTCAGCCTATCGAATCCATTGTTGGACTTATCCGGCAATGGGGATTTAATTCGATTCGACTGACTTTTTCCAATCAAATGCTGCATGATTCGCGTCCGGTTGATGACGCCTCGGTGGCTGCCAACCCTCAGTATCGCGGTATGAGCTCACTGCAAATCTTTGATGAGACGATCCGCGTTTTAACAGAAGCAGGCATAGCAGTCGTACTGAACAATCACACGACTTACTCAGGCTGGTGCTGCAATTTTGATACGAACGGTTTGTGGCACAATGAAGGGGCTAAAGATCCCTGGGTTCAAAGTTCAGCTCAGTGGCAGGACGATTGGGTCATGATTACTCAACGCTATCGGCATAATAAAGCAGTGGTGGGCGCTGACCTTCGAAATGAAGTTCGAACGGGTAAGTATCGCGGCACCTTTATTCCATCCTTTCCGAACTGGGGCAAAGGCGATGACAATGATTGGTTCAAAGCCGCTACTGAGGCAGGCAATCGTATCCTCGAACTCAATCCAGATCTTTTGATTATTGTTGAAGGCATCAACTGGACGGGTACTATCCCTTTGCTAGGATCTGGTGAACGCCCCCATTTGCAACCGGTTCGCGAATTGCCGATCAACTTGATCATCCCTAATAAATTGGTTTACGCGGCGCACAATTATGCCTTCACGGGTCCGAATCACACGGGTGATGATAAAACGTCACCCGGACGCATTCGCTACGGCCAGATGGATGAAGCCACTTTCCGGCAGACTATTGAAAAAGAATTCGGCTTTGTCGTTCAAGCCGAGCAGTATTTTTCAGCTCCAGTTTGGATGAGTGAGTTCGGAGCAGCTCGCGATGAATCCGACCCTGCGACTCGAGCCTGGTTCTCGACCTTGGTCAGCTATTTGATTGAAAAAGACATGGATTTCGCCTACTGGCCACTGAACTCAGAAGGTTTTGGATTGGTGAGCGAAGATTGGTCTCGCAACCTCACCGATGACTGGCGCTACCAGGATCTTTCCCGCCTCCTGTCGGCGCCCATGAAGTCAGGTCCTTTTGCCAAGGATCGTCTGCGCCGCATCGCAGTTGCTGATCGTAATGAGAACCTGTCCCTCAGCAATGAGGATTGGCTGCCCCATTCGCGTAAAGGCTCCTGCGCGACAGACGAACGGATGATGGGACTGAGTCAAGACCATAAAGCCTTATGCCTCTACACCGAAGAGCAGGGCAGTTTTGCTTTGGTTCCTCGGTTTCAGGTGGAAGGAAAAAGCGAAACGGCAGCTCGAACTCATGGAATAACTGATTGGGCTCCGGGACTGACCAAATATGAATGCCCAAGTAATTTTGTGGCTGTTGGCTATGCCCAAGAAAAACTTCGAGCAACAGGATTACTCTGTGCGAGTTCCGATCGGACTCTGAGCAACAACTGCAGGACAATTGACTTCCAACAAGGTGACCAGAGGTTGAGCCAGCGCGGCGGCGATTGGGCCGTGAACTCCTACAAAGGCCAATGTGCTGATACCGACTACATGGCTGGCTATGCTCATCGAAGTGGCAAGGTTCAGGCTGTTCTCTGCTGCTCCCTGTAAACATCAGCGGAGACAAAACTGGGAGGGCCTGCCCAGCCGGGCTCTTCTTCTTCATTTGAATAAGTCAAAATGCTTATATCAATCCAAAAAAAGCTTAAAAATTAGCTCTTCTTCCAGCATTTCCGTCGCTCCAATCGGCAGCAGTTGAAAACCCCCCGGGACTCGTCTAAGCTCCCTGCCATCGAAGCAGAGGGCGTGCGCCATCTTCTAAGATTCTCGCAAGATCTTCGGTCTAAGTTGAGAACTTTTTCCCTTTAAAAGAGTTGGGTTATAAAAATATGAGTGGTACCAGCAAGACGTCGACTTCCCCCCTTGATGGCAATCATCCTGAAGAACAAGATTATCTTCGCTACTTTCGCAGCTATTCTTATATCTCGCATCAGCGCTCGATGCTGGAAGATCATAAAAGAACTGGTGCTTACTTTCGGGCGATGCTGGACAATCCTGAGCAGTTCAAAGACAAAGTTGTGCTGGACGTCGGGACTGGATCGGGCATCCTCGCGATGTTTGCAGCCAAAGCCGGAGCGAAAAAAGTCTATGCCGTGGAAGCAACTTCTATGGCACTAAACGCTCGTAAATTGGTGGAAGCCAATCAATTGCAGGACGTGATCACGGTGATTCAAGGCACCATTGAATCGGTCGTACTGCCTGAAAAAGTCGATATTATTGTCAGCGAGTGGATGGGCTACCTACTCTTGCGTGAAACTATGCTGGATTCGGTACTGATCGCCCGTGATCGTTTTCTAAAGCCGGGAGGGGCTTTGTATCCTTCGCATGCTCGCATGTACTGGGCACCTATGAAGGCGCCTGGAGCTGCAGCCAGCCATGATGAATATGAAAAGACCATGGAAAATTGGGAATGGTTTCTGCTCGATATGAAAAGTTACTATGGCATCGATATGGAAGTTCTCACGACGGACTACCAGCGGGAGCAGAAAGCTTACCACCTCGCACATGGTGAATGGGCTGATGTTCAACCTTCTCAGTTGCTAGGCACAGCCTTGGTTTCGCAAAAAATTGATCTTCACACGATCACTATCGACGAGTTGAAAGCTGGAATGAGTGGTGAAGGCCTTTTGGAATTGCACGGGGACACGGCAATTGATGCAATTTGCGCCTGGTTTGATGTGAGTTTCGAAGGTTCCACTGCCAATCCAGTGGCCAAAATTGTGGAGTTGACGACAGCTCCGGATGCTACGGGTGCTACCCATTGGGGGCAGACTGAATTTCCTCTGGTTCCACCTCTGCACGCATTGGCTGGCGACTCTTTGCGGTTGGCTTATACGGTTTTCCGTCGGGAAGATTATGAGCGTTTGCTGCGCGTCAGCTTAAGCCTGCGTCTGGAGCCCTCTGCTGCCGAGCATCCGCTCGTAAAAAAAGATTTTTTGGTCGATTGATAGCTTTTCCCAAGAGTCACCCTGGAAACACAGGGTGACCGGGTATCCTTCCTTAAGTTAGCGCGGATGTGTGCGCTTATCTCTTGCCCACCCTCCCACATTTTTGTAGGTCTCAGGTACACTCGAACTATCGGCTGTTTCAAGGGGGATGTATGGCAATTAGTACCTTTGACTTATTTAAAATCGGTATAGGACCTTCGAGTTCCCATACTGTCGGACCTATGCGTGCCGGCAATCGATTTCTGCTGGGTTTAGAAGAAAAAGGCGTTTTTGACCAAGTGGCATCCGTCAGTTGTGAACTCTACGGTTCTTTGGCTCTGACAGGGATAGGCCATGGTACAGACAAAGCTATCATGCTGGGTCTATCGGGTGAGCTGCCGGATCAAGTAGACCCTGAAAGCATTGATGCTAAGCTGGCGGTTATCAGACGGGATTTAAGGCTTTCGCTGAAGGGCATCAAGCCGATTGAGTTCGATCCCAAAAAGCACATTATATTTTTTCGAAAAAAAGTCTTGCCTTTGCATTCCAATGGCATGCGGTTTCAGGCCTTTGATGCAAATTATAAGGAATTGCATAGCCGCGTTTACTATTCCATTGGCGGTGGATTCGTCGTTAATGAAGAGACGGCGAAAGAAGATCGCTTGAAAAAAGACGTAACAAAGCTCAAATATCCTTTTGCCTCGGCAGCCGAATTGTTAGAGATTTGCCGGACCCAAAATCTAACGATTGCTGAAATCATGCTGGAGAATGAAAAGAGCTGGCGTAAAGAAGAAGAGATTCACGCCGGGCTTGATAAGATCTGGCAGACCATGAAAGATTGCATCGATCGAGGTTGTCGCAATAGTGGAATTCTTCCAGGAAGTCTGAAGGTCAAGCGGCGTGCTCCCGATTTCTTCAAGGATTTAACGCAAAATCCTGCCAAGGCTTTGAAAGATCCTCTTTCAATTTTGGATTGGGTCAATCTCTATGCTTTGGCGGTCAATGAGGAGAACGCCGCCGGTTCGCGGGTTGTGACTGCTCCTACCAATGGGGCGGCTGGTATTGTTCCGGCAGTCTTGAAATACTATGAAGAATTCTATCCTGGCGCCGATCAGGCGGGAGTCTATCGATTTCTCTTGACGGCGTCGGCTATTGGTATTCTTTATGCAGAAAACGCTTCAATTTCTGGAGCAGAGGTCGGCTGTCAAGGGGAAGTGGGCGTTGCCTGTAGCATGGCAGCCGGTGGGCTAGTGGCCGCTCAGGAAGGCAAGGTTTCCCAGATTGAAGAGGCCGCTGAAATAGGCATGGAACACAACTTGGGATTAACCTGCGATCCTATCGGGGGTCTGGTTCAAATACCTTGCATTGAACGCAATGCGATGGGTGCGATCAAGGCTATCAATGCCTCGCGTATTGCCCTGAAACGAGAAGGCGCGCATCATGTGTCACTGGATTCTGTGATCGCGACTATGCGAGCCACTGGGGCTGACATGAAGACTAAATACAAGGAAACTTCAAGGGGTGGCTTAGCCGTTAATGTCATCGAATGCTAGGCTGCTTTTCTTTCTGTACCTTTGTGAGAGGCTCCGGTACAAAATTTGGAGTTGCTTGCAAAGTTCTAGCGAAAGGAATCCACCATGTCTAAGGCCAAACAATCGTTGAATGAAATGCTTGGTATTCAGCATCCCATCATTGGGGGGGCGATGTATCCCTGCAGTAATCCCGAGTTGGTGGCGGCAGTTTCTGCAGCAGGTGGCATCGGGATCGTGCAGCCCATTTCGTTGACATACGTTCATAAGCATGATTTTCGCGAGGGTTTGCGCTTTATTCGTCAGATCACTCCCAAGCCCATTGGGCTCAATCTTCTCATCGAGAAATCTTCACAGAAATATTTGGAAAAGAACCAGCAATGGCTCGACATCGCTTTGGAGGAGGGTGTGCGGTTTTTCATAACGGCCTTGGGGAATCCGGCATGGGTCGTCAAACGAGTGGAAGGAACCGGGGCCCATGTCTTTCATGATGTGACGGCCCAATCATGGGCACAAAAAGCCATGGATGCCGGCGTGCATGGTCTGATCTGTGTCAACAGTCGGGCCGGCGGCCATGCTGGCAATATCAGTCCAGAAAAACTGTTCGAAGATCTCAAAAAATTTGGTGTGCCGCTGGTATGTGCTGGTGGCGTTGGCGATGCAGTGCAGTATCGCAAGGCTTTGAGTCTTGGTTATCAGGGTGTGCAGTTGGGTACGCGTTTTATTGCTTCCCAGGAGTGCACGGCCCATGAGGACTATAAGCAGGCCATACTGTCTGCCAAGGAAGAGGATATTATTCTGACAAAAAAGTTAACCGGTGTACCGGTGGCTGTTATCAACACGAATTACATGAAAAAGCGTGGATCTCAAGTCAGTGGTTTGGAAAATTTCCTCTTAAACCATGCACGGACCAAGCATTGGGCGCGGATGTTTTATAGTATTCGTTCGGTCTGGCAGCTAAAGCAAAGTTGGCAGCAGGGCGCTTCTTACAAAGAGTTTTTCCAAGCTGGTAAAAGCGTGGCAGGTATTGATGAAGTTAAACCTGTTGCCACTATTATTCAGGAGCTTGTGGCGAAAGATACTTCTGCAGCCAACCCTTCAGCAAAGCAATAGTTTGATTTCGCAGCCTTGGAATTTCGTTTAAGAGTTCATGTCGTCCCTGCGACACTCGGAAAAATTCAATAGGGACTTGCGTATGGTGGGCAGCTTCCATGCACCAGGACGACCAACCCGCTGGATCGATAACTTGCTCCAGAGAGCCACCGATGATTCGTACAGGCACCTGTAAATTTCTAAGGGCTTCGGGATCAAACACTCTTTCGCAAGCATCAAAAGTTGCTTCAACCCAGCCAAATGTTGGTGAAATATACAGGTAGGGTGATTCCTTGATTATACTAAAACCAGTAAAGGAACTCGTGAGATCATTGCCAGCAAAACTATGCTTATTCTTAGTGCCGAAGCCAGTCGGTTGCTGCCGAAAGACTGTTTTGGATACCACTCGGGACAAGGGTCTGGCGATTTTTCTAGGTAGAGGTGAGTTGGGCATGGCCAAGAGTGGGGAGCACAATCCCAAGGCGACTGGTTTAAGTTGTCCTCGCAAAGTTCCATGCAAGGCCACCAATCCGCCCATGGAATGACTGATGATGGCATAAGGGAGATCTTCCACTACCGCTTCTATCACCGCTGCTACGTCGGCTGCATAATCGTCATAATGGGCTACAAAAGCCCGGGCTCCTCCGGATTCTCCCTGGCCGCGATGATCAAGTGTCACCCACAGAATATCGTCGCTGAGTTGGATCCAATCCGGGACTTCGGCATACTTTTCGATCCAATCACCTCGGCCATTCAGCAAAAGCACTGCACGGGAAGGCTTTTTTTGCTTGGGGCGGTAAACCCCAAAGCGAATGGGAACGCCGTCAACCGGCGAATCAAGGTTTGCTATATGCCAGTTGCTTGCTGCTGTTGTATCGGTTAGAGTCATCCATTGCCTCCTGTAGCCAAAGCCGCATTTCACGTGGATAATTGGTACAAAGACCATCGACTCCGACAGTCATGAGAAAAGACCAAAGCTGCTCGCGATTGGTTTCGCGGCTGAGCCCGATATAAGGATAAATTTCCCAACCTTCTAGCTTGATTTGGCGAACCATAGAGGGCGTCACCAGCCTTGCGTCCGGGTGAAAAATCCGCACAGCATTTTTTAGCATAAAATTCTTCGGGCCCCATTGAAATGCCAAAGGCCACCAGAGACTCTTATCCCAAAGAAAAGCATTGCGTACATCCGGAAAATCTCTGGAAAAATCGGCAACTGTTTGTTCGATGAAAGAGGAAACGATCACTTTTTGGGGCTGGCTTTGTTTAGCTATGAGATCGGCTACAGCCTGGACAGTGGCATGTCCTGGACTTTTTATTTCCACATTGAATTCTATCTGAGGCAGCAGCTCGGCAAAAATGTCATCCAGGAAAGGCAGTGCCTCGCCATTGGTTAGTTTCACCGATTGTTCGATTTCAGATCTTGTCATGGCGGCAATCAATTTATTGACGCCGGCTGTTCTTTGCAAACTTTCGTCATGGACAATGGCCAGTTGTTTGTCTCGCGTAAGGTGAACATCCAATTCAATGCGATCGGCGCCAGCATCGACAGCCTTGCGAAACGCGTCCCAGGTGTTTTCCAAAGCTTCTGTGCAGGTTCCGCGATGGGCTATGATTTTCATTGGACCTTCCGCCTCTATGATCTTTATCAATGTTCCAAGCCTAGCTTGAATTTACGGCAAACTCAACGCTGTTCAAGGGGGTGTCTTTTCGTTTCTATAAACCAGATGTACAATGGGAGTGAGAAGGCCGGAGTTAGCGGTTTTCAACCAATGAGCCATCAACCCAAAGAGCCAAGGAAATAACCCATGCGCTTTCAAACTTGCATGACATTCAGTCTTGTCCTGTTTTTGGTTTCTTCTGCCCTTCCGGCTGCAGATATGGGCGGAAACTATAAAACCATGAATTTAACGTTGCCACTGATCAACTTCGGTGGAGAAGCTGTGCTAAAAGCGGAGTGGAATCTCCGTGGCCGAGGTGCTTTGGGTTTGGAAGCCAACATGATGAGTGAGAGCGAGCTCTATTCCGACAAGGAAATTGAAGAGAAGAATGGTGATTCGTTGATGATGAAGGCGTCCCAGCTGGCTATTCTCTATTCGCAATACAGCAATCCGAAGATGCTGTCCGGGGGCTACTGGTCTGTGGGTTTGGGCTTTAGGCAGGTGAAAGCCGATTGGGACCAGACGCCGACCGCCAATCAAGATATTCTGGGCGCAAGCCTGAATGCAGAAGGTAAAGTTCGTCATGCCTTGACGGGATCCGGCCCGACAGGTCATATCCGCACTGGTTACCGATATGTGGCCGAGTCGATCCCCTTTTCAGTGGGCGCTTACATTGGTCTTCGCCATTTCCAAAGTAGCGTGAAAGATGAGACTCAATCCGGTGCTGTCATTACCGATGAGGACGATTTGCTCGCTCTGCAACGACGCATGATGAGCCGACTTGAGCCGGGTATTGAATTAGGCCTAGCTTTCTAGGCGGTCGTTACGGCTTTGTCAGTATGTCCTGGTCGATCATCTTAGTTTCAGCCAATTTGAGGTAGATACCGCCCAGAGCCGCCGCTATTATTCGGGGCCATCCTGGGCTTTTCCATTTGTTGCTGGTCTTTAGGCCAGGGCATCGCTAGACTTTTGCCAATGGCTGTGAAAGAAGAAGCCTTTGAGTCAAGCGTTGAGGAGGGAAACGTGCGGATTGCAATCGATGCCCGCATGATCAGACAGGGCACTATGCATGGTATCGCACGCTATGTCTTTCAGCTCCTGAGTGGGTTGAAGAATGGATCTTCGCGTCACCATTTCCTGGTTTTCGTTAATCGAGGCTCACCCCTTTTTAACGAAACATGGCCGGCTCACATGGAATTGATCACAGCTAATGCTCATTGGATCAGTTTGAGCGAGCAACGGGAGCTTCCTAAGCTCCTGAGCCAACTGCAGGTCGATCTCTTTCATGCGCCCTCATTTGTGGCACCCATCTTTGTACCCTGTGAAATGGTCATGACCATTCACGATTTGAATCATATGGTTCTGCCTCAGTTCTATACCCTTTTCCACCAAATGTACTATCAACTGGTGGTCCGCCGCAGCATTCGGCGCTCGCGTTTTATTCTGACCGTGAGCAAATTCAGTAAGAAGGAAATCGTTCGAACGCTGAATTTGGATCCTTCAAAAATATTTGTAACCTATAACGGTGTTTCCGAAGATTATCGACCCATACTGGATCGAGAATATCTGGAATATGTCCGCGACATCTATGGTTTACCGGAGCGGTTTATCCTTTGCGTTTCTAACAATAAGCCGCACAAAAATGTTCACCAATTGGTCCGTGCCTATTGCTATTCCAATGTGGATGTTCCCTTGGTTTTGGCTAGCCCTACTGATGCCAACTTGATCAAAATTGCCGAAAATTACGGCAAAAAGCATCTGATTTACTTTTCGAAGTTCATCGAGGAGTGTCATTTGCCAGCCGTCTATACTCTGACTGATTTATTTGTTTATCCTTCAACCTATGAAGGCTTTGGATTACCACCGTTGGAAGCGCTGGCCTGTGGAACGCCCGTGGTGGTTGCGCGATCCTCAAGTCTGCCAGAAGTTGTGGGAGATAACGCCATCTTTGCGAATCCATTCGATTACAAAGCCATTGCCTCCGCTTTGGAGCAAGGGGTATACGATCGGAATCTGCGAGACATCCTCCATCACAAAGGTTTAGCGCATTCAAGACGGTTTTCATGGGATCAAATGATCGAAAAGACTTTGAAGGTCTACGAACTCTGTGAACAGCAGCCTTTACCGGCCGGTTCAGATTCGGCTGCCGCAGCGCTGGCAACGGCCGGGTCTCTGCGGAGTGAATCTGGACATGAGCGAGGTTGAGAGTGCGCATAGGTATCAATGGACGATTTTTGGTAGCCAAGAGGACAGGAGTCCAACGGGCCGCATACAATTTAATCAAAACTCTCTTCGAAATTGATCGAGAGAATGAATATATCCTCTTCACAGGTGAAGAGGAGGCCAAGGAATGGAAATACCCGAATGTCCAGCTGGTGACGAGCCGACTTAAAGTCGGCGATAACTTGCGAAACCATCTTTGGGAACAGTTTGTCCTGCCTTTTTTGGCACGCAAACATAAAGTTGATATTCTCCATTCTCCTGCGAATATGGCTCCTCTGTTTTATCGCGGTGCCTCTATCGTTCACATTCATGACCTTTGTTTTGTGGTGAATCCGCAGTGGTATAGTTATCTCTTTCATACAGCGTATAACATTGCGATTCCTCGGCTGGCTCGTCGGGCCACACGCGTCATTACTAATAGCAACAATTCGCGCAATGATCTCCTGCAGTTCTACAATGTCGATGCCAGCAAGGTTCGACTCATCTACTGGGCTGTTGACCAAACCTTTGGTACAGATTTGATTAAGGAAAATCGCATCGAACAGGAAGGTGACTATATTCTTTACGTGGGCTCACTGGAACCTCGGAAGAATATCGGAACTCTGATCGAGTCCTACGAACAGCTTCGAACGGACAATCCTGATTTGAAGACCAAGCTGATTCTCATCGGTGGGGAAAGTCCGCTCTTTGCAGCAGTGCGCCTGCAAATCAAGCATTTTCATAACGATGTCATCTTCAAAGGCTTCGTCAGTGATGATGAATTGAAACAGTACTATCGCCATGCCTTGGTCGTCGCTTACCCGAGTCTTTATGAAGGCTTCGGGCTGCCTCCATTGGAAGCAATGGCGAGCGGCGCGCCAGTCGTCACTTCCAACACCAGCTCTTTACCGGAAGTCGTGGGAGATGCCGCTCTCATGGTAAGTCCATATGACTGTTCTCAGCTGGCTGATACTTTGGCACGAGTGATTGGCGACAAACGTCTGCGGGATGAAATGCGACGACGCGGTTACGAGCAGGTGAAGAAGTTCAATTGGTACAGGGTTGCGAGAAATGTTCTGGCAGTATATTACGAAGTTTACTGCGAAACTGGTCAGGGTCGCGGAGACGCCTGCATGCCCTTTGAAAAGTGGCAGCAGATGATCAAAAGGGAAGAGCGTTACATCCAGCAATCAGCGGAACCTGCTTCCGACAAGCTGCGCTTACGAAGCCAAGCTTCGGGACACAGTTCTCCCCCGCTGCAGCCTGCAGTGCAAAACGTCGGCAGTATGCAGCTTGGAGTGACGCCTCAGAACCCTTGTGATAGTTTCGGACCAACTTCAGGGATTTCACAGTTGTGACTCAATTTTCGTCATCAGATGGAAGGGATAAGACCGTGCTACGTGAACGAATCAAAAATATTCTGCAAAAGGGTCGCGAAGGACAATCAGTCACGGTCCGCGCCTGGGTTCGTTCCAAGCGGGTTTCGAAAAATGTCGCTTTTGTCGTTGTGAATGACGGATCCAGCCAGGGTGACCTGCAGTTGGTGATAGATGCCAATAATCCCAGTTTTTCCAGGCTCGAGGAAGCAAGTACTGGTGCTGCGATCCGTGTGGATGGCGTCCTAAAAGCTTCGGAAGGAAAGGGGCAGGATTGGGAAGTTCATGTCGATAAATTGGAGATCCTTGGAACCTGCAGTGACGATTATCCCTTGCAAAAGAAGGGTCACACTCTGGAGTTTCTCCGTGACATAGCCCATCTTCGTGGTCGTTCCAATACCTTCGGTGCCGTGTTTCGGGTACGCAACCAGTTGGCTGTGCTAATCCATGAATTCTTTCAAGGCCATGGCTTTCAATGGGCTCATACGCCTATCATCACCGCTTCGGACTGCGAAGGAGCTGGTGAAATGTTTCAGGTCACAACGATGGATCTGAATAAGCTTCCGCGAGATGAAAAAGGTGGAATCGATTTTAAACAAGACTTTTTCGGCAAAAAAGTCCATCTGACCGTTTCGGGTCAGCTCAATGGCGAAGCTCTCGCTTTGAGCGTTGGTGATATCTATACGTTTGGCCCCACCTTTCGAGCAGAAAATTCCAACACTACCCGGCATCTGTCTGAGTTTTGGATGGTTGAGCCAGAGATGGCTTTTGCCGATCTCCAGGATGATATGGTTCTCGCCGAAGAGTTTTTGCGTTTCCTCTTCCGTGAAATCGTTCGTCGTTGCCCGGATGAGTTGGCATTCTTGGGTCAGCACTATAAGAATATGACCCCAGAGCAAATTGCACTCTTGGGTGAGCATAGCTTTGGTCGTATCAGCTACACTGACGCAGTTAAGGAGTTGAGCTCGGCTAAAGTTAAGTTTGATTTCCCCGTCAGTTGGGGCATCGATCTGCAAACCGAACATGAGCGTTACCTGACCGATACGGTTTTTCAAAAGCCCGTTATTGTCACGGACTATCCTAAGGATATCAAAGCCTTCTATATGCGCCTCAATCGCGACAATAAGACGGTAGCAGCCATGGACGTCTTGGTGCCACGCATCGGCGAGATAATCGGCGGCTCGCAGCGTGAAGAGCGTCTGGATGTTTTGCAGCAGCGAATGCTTGATTCAAAGATTGCGCCGCAAGATTTGAGCTGGTTCCTTGATTTGCGTCGCTACGGCGGATGTCCTCATGCAGGATTTGGCCTTGGCTTCGAGCGTCTTGTGCAGTATGTCACAGGTATGGCTAACATCCGGGACGTCATACCCTTCCCGCGTTTCCCTCAAGGAGTTTCGTTTTGACTTAGGTCAACGCGACTCTGGGACTGGTTGATCTCGAAGGGCTGGGTTAAGAACAAGATCTTGACCTGGATTGAGTTTCTCAGATATAGTCCGGGCCTCTATGAGGATCGCCTGAGTTGGCGATAGGTCGTGAGCGGGCCTGCGTGTGGATTGTAGCTGCGAAGCGAAAGACACACACAAGCTGCCCAAGGAAAGTTTCTCCTGAGTGGCAGCAGTTCGATACGAGTTTATTTATTGGTATTGCTGGACAAACTGGAGAGTATTATTCCATGAAGACCACGAGCATTAAACCCTCTGATATCAAAAAGCAGTGGGTTCTGATCGACGCATCCGGTCAGTCAGTCGGCCGTTTGGCTTCCCAAATCGCACACATTTTGCGCGGTAAGCACAAGGCAAGCTTCGTCCCTCATTTGGACAACGGTGATAATGTTGTGGTGGTGAATGCCTCCAAAGCCGTGTTCACAGGACGAAAACTCGAAAACAAATTCTATTACCACCACTCTGGTTACATCGGCGGTATTAAGGCTGTCGTGGCTAAGGATTTGCTCGCAAACAAGCCAGAGCGCGTTCTTGAGCACGCTGTGCGCGGCATGCTGCCCCACAACAAACTCGGACGTAAAGTTTTTCACAATGTGAAGATTTATGCTGGCAATGAGCATCCTCACGAGGCGCAAAAGCCCGTTGCTGCTCCTGCTCGACTCGTTAAGGAAGGATGATCATGGCAACGAAAGCAATTCATGCTGTTGGCAAGCGTAAGACATCGATCGCTCGCGTTTACCTGAAACCAGGTAAAGGCAAGATCACGATCAACAAGCGCGATATCGAAGAGTACTACCTGCGCGCGACCTCCAAAATGGTTGTTCGTCAACCATTGGAATTGACCGGTAATGTGGGTAAGTATGATATACTTGTGAACGTTATGGGTGGAGGACTGTCGGGTCAAGCCGGCGCTATCCGTCACGCTCTGAGTCGGGCTTTGTCCGAAATGGATCCTGAGTATCGCCGCGTGTTGAAGGCTCAAGGCCTGATCACTCGCGACTCCAGGAAGAAAGAGCGTAAGATGTATGGTTTGAAGTCTGCTCGTGCTCGCTTCCAGTTCTCGAAGCGTTAATATTGGCTGTTCAGACCTTTTTGGGTTTCGTATCGGCGCTCCGGCTTTGCTGGGCGCCGTTGCTCATGCGCGAAGGACCGTGCTCTTATGGCTGAAACCATCGACAGCATTGATATTGAGTACACAGAAGACGATAAGGTTGTCGTCAAGCAGCTGGATAAAAACATCCTGACCCGTGGTAGTTGGACGACTATTATGTTCCTCTACCAAGAGCTGGATAAAAACACAGACGCTTACGGCCCCGCTAAAGTTTCGATTCGCCGCTACCAAAAGCGAAACGGCGTTTATCGACAGCAAAGTAAATTCAACATTTCAAGTGCCAAACAAGCTCATGAAATGATCGAGACTTTGCTTAAATGGTACCCAAAAGACGGCGGTGTGCCCCTCGTGGAATCACCGGCCTGACAGATAATCCAGCAATCCATCAAAAGCCAGCGGAACAGTAGAGTTCTGATCTGGCTTTTTTTCGTCGGTTAGTTAGTCTCTGGGCGAAGTTTTCAATTTCGCCCAGAGACTATCCAGAGCGAAGCGAAGGATCTCGTGGAATCAGACACTTATCGGCGAGATCCTTCGTCGTTTCACTCCTCAGGATAGTCTCTGGCGCTTTAGGCGCCAGAGACTAGTTAAAAAATCGAATCATCCACTTTTGGTTTAAAAAGACGCGCAAGGAAGGGCCGCTTTCTTCTGGCTTTTCCTTGTGCCAACTTGTCCAGGCGATCGATGCGCATTTCAAGATGTTTGAGTTGTCTCATGGCGGGAAAGAGCTCAGGACAGCTCCGCCAGCTGCTACGATCCACAGCAAGGCAGGAGTAGGCATGAAAGCCGCCGGAATTCGGATGCCATGGGTGAACTGGCAGGCTCATGATGGTTTGCATGGTGCCCGTCACGTGGGAGACGCTTTCAGCGATGGCACTGCTCGCTGTTGCCGAGAGGATCTGCAGATGGTCATTTCTACTCAAGGTGAAGACGAGGCTCGTGAGCGATACCAAGGCTTCCTGTGCGGCTTCCAGGGTCAGCAGGTCCAGAGAGTAAATCAGCAACCCTTTCCCGAAATTTTTGCTGGGGAAGCTCTGTAACTCCGCCCAGCCGGCTGCTTCAGAGGCTTCTTCAGGCTTAAAAATCCATTGGCCATCCAAGGTTGGGCACTTCTTTCGCTTATGCCGATAAAGCTTTGGAGCAGCGAAAACTTGTTGTGAACATGTCTTGCGCTGTTCGGCGAAATATTGAAAATCCGTTGGTTCCCAGCGACTACTGTGTAACCAAAGCCCCTGAGTAAGGCGCAAAGGAAAATCTTGATAACCTGGATGGTGCAAGAAACTCGGCATTTTTTTCTCTCATGACTGGCGAGACTTCGATGGTATTATGAACAAGTCGCAACAGAAACGCCAGTCCTCGGCGCAAGAGTATCAGGTCTTTGTATAGGAGACTCAGCCGTGTTTAATCCACAGAAAAAAGTGGGCGGTAGCCCTGGAAAAAAAGACCATCCGAAAGATTATGCGGTGACGATCATTACCAGCGGATGCCATTTCTCCGGTAAATTGTATTGCAAAGGTTCGACCCGAATCGGCGGAAAAGTCGATGGGGAAATCGTTTCCGAGGGCCTGCTGATCATCGAAGAGGAGGCGATTATTTCTGCGGATGTGAAAGCCGAAGATATTGTCATTCAAGGCAGCTTGCGTGGTACTTTGGAGGCTCATGGAAAAGTCGAACTCAGTCCCAGCTGTGTTTACGAGGGCGATATCATAACCGCTGTCCTTGTGATTCAAGAAGGCGCTCAATTTAACGGCCGGACGACCATGGATCCAAGTCGGATTATGGACCGACAGTCGAATCGGGAACATGGCAAAGCCTTTGCGACTTCTTATCTTGGAGGCGTAATTCGCCCTGAGGAAATGAACAGCGTGGAACACTCCATGTCCGGTCCAGAGATTAATGCCAATCTTTGAATTTTGCAGCCGTATTGCTTTTAATTCTTTATTCCAGGTTATATTCTAGAGCCTGGGCTTCGCTATTCTCTTGCCGCAACCAATCAGCCTCGGCATTATCTAGGTCAGACCGCAGGTCATCCCCTTTGCTTTGTTCTGGAAGGACCGCCATGAAAAGGCTTGTTTGTTTAGCTCTTCTATCCTTGAGTTTTAGCGGCTGTACCCAAGAAATTCAGAATCGCATCTCTCGCAGTGTCCAAAACTGGACCGGCACCAACGGTGTTTTGGACGTGATCAGTGACGGGAAAGTGATGTATCGGTTTATTAACATTGATAAATTGACGACCGGAACGGCGACCGGCCAGGGTCGAGATGGAGAATCAAGGGCCTACCGCTTTGGCTACGGCGTAATGGACAAAAACTTGAACTTAGTCGCTGATGAAAACGAGAAAAAAGTCTACTTCGAAATCAGTGATTATGCCACCAACTACATATTCTATGAAAACCCCAACTGACGAGCAGGGATCATGCTGAGAGCTTTTGCGTTCCTCGGTCTTATCAACCTTTCGGCCTGTACGAGTAACGAGTCCCTGTTTTCGGATAAGGTCACAGTGGACCCTGTGAACTTGGAAGAAGGAATTCCCAAGTTTGCCCAGGCCCAAGGTCAACAGGCCGTTAGCGGAGATGGCCTAATAAGCTGGTTCACATGCACTCAAAAGGCCAGCGCTCCCTACCTCGTGATGCTTAATCCAGCTCCCCAGCCCTGGCAAAAGGCTGACGCCTGTGCTCATCCGGCGGCATTGGAGTTTCTGGAGCATGGTTTCAATATTATCGCCATCAATCGGCCATTAAAGGAAGTTCTGGGCGATGATGAAAGTGTCAATCAGGTAAAAGAGACGATCGAATTCCTCCAAAAAGAGGATCGCCGCATGGAGGGACTCTGGGCTGCGGGTGAGGCCAGTGTGCTTGCTCTCCGACTGGCTCGACAGCTTCCCTGGAAAATTTTGATTATTGGCAACGGAATCTATGATTGGGAGCAAACCCTAAAAGAAAGCTCCGATCCCGATTTTGTGGCTCGGATGAAAGCTTTGCCAGGCAGCAACCAATCGAGATTTGCTGAAAAGCGATCGGCCGCCTGGGAGTTGAGTGGATTGCCTCGATTGATTTATCTGTATCATTCAGGCAAAAACGCTCAGGTTCTGCCGGCTCAAGCCAGTCGCTTTAGAGACTCCCTTGCAGCGAGCGAGTATAAGGTGGAGCTGTTTGTATTGGACGAGGACACTCAGGAAATTCGACCTGAATACCAGCGAGGTGTCTTGAGTCGAATCCTGTCGACTTACCAACGCCAGGAGTGAATAACAGTCTTTTCAGGGTA
>JBGSRE010000097.1:0-9726 GCA_041737755.1 Oligoflexus sp. | reverse complement strand
CTGCGTGAACTGCGCCGCCCCAGTTTTTAAAGGAGTGCTGCGATCCCGCAGAATCGAGATGGCTTTGGGCCTTATGTTTGCTTCGCCGACTCTGAATGTCGTCGTTCTGACGATGGCTTTTTCACTCCTGCCTTTCTATATGGCCCTCACTAAATTGCTCTTCAATCTCACCGTTATTCTCATTGGGGTTCCGCTTCTGGCTCGCTGGTTGGCTGATGCCCCCGTCAAGGACCTGCAAACCTTGGAGCAAAGGCTGGCTGAGCAATCGCGTGCTGTGCCCATTCGGGAATCATTTGTATCAGCTTTTCTGGGCTTGCTGAAAGATTTTTGGAAACAGCTCAGCTTCCTATTTATCCGCACAGCACCGCTGATGCTGGTCGCGGGTGTCTTGGGTGCCTCCGTCAGTCACCTCGTGCCGCTGGACGCTCTGCAAGGCCAGAAGGGGATGTTTCCCATGATGGTTGCAGCCACGGTCGGCCTTATTCTGCCCGTGCCTATGGCCTTTGATGTGGTCCTGGTCAACGCTTTGTTTTCGGCTGGACTGCCCCAGAATGTGGCGATGGTTCTGCTGCTCAGTCTCGGTGTCTATAGCTTCTATTCCTTCATGATCACCTGGCAAAGCGCTTCCCGCCGTTGGGCTCTGACCATCGCAGGTTGTCTGTGGCTCATCATTCTTCCCATTGGGTTGATCTCGCCCTGGCTTCATGAAACGTTTTACATGAGTCCGAATATTGCAGCCTATCGCCAACTGACGGAAGAGGCCGCTTCGAAGTCACCAGAGACCCTAGCTTCCAGCCGCAGCCTTGCTGCTAAAACGGCTGAAGGAATCCCCTTTCCAAAATCCACAGTGAGTTCGCAGGGCAATATAAACATCACGCGCTCGCCCTTCCTACCGAAACAGGGCGCCGCAGGAAAATTCGTCCAGCATGAAGGTGCCGATATCGGCATTGATAACGGCTTTATGTATACGATTCGCGACTATCCCGATCCATTTTGGATTGGTCGCGGCACAGCCTCTGGGGATTTCGATAAGGATGGCTGGATCGATCTTGTCTTGGGTTCGGATGAAGGAGTCTTGCTCTATCGTAATATTGGTGGAAGATTCGCCAAGGTCCCATTGAATATCCCCAGTTTGAAAGGGACCCGAGTTTTTGCAGTGGCTCTTATCGACCTCGATAGCGATGGCTGGCTCGATCTCTTTCTGACTACTTTTAATCGCGGCAATTTTTGGGTTCGCAACGAGGGCGGAAATTTCGCTCAGCTTGCCCTTCCCGTTCCTAATGGAGATGCTATCCTGACTATCAGTCCGGCCTTTGCTGATTTGAATGGCGATGGGCGGGTGGATATCTTTAATGGCAACATGGCCCTTGGAATTGCCACAGGCTTTCGAAAGTATGGCGTCGGTCGACAAAACGGTATCACTTGGAATAAACCCGAAGGATTTGTCTTTGAACCCATGAAAGACGAAGCCGACGGTGAGACGATGGCATCCCTTATCAGTGATATCAATGGCGATGGATTTCTCGACCTCTATGCGAACAACGATTTTACGGTCCCTGACTATCTCTACTTCGGGGCCGCCAATGGTCAACTCAATCGTTTGAAGGCTCCCGGCATCACGCAATTTCCAACGCCCTTCTTTTCGATGTCCGTCGACACCGCCGATTTTAACAATGACTTGCTAATGGACCTATTGGTCACAGGTACCATTGCTGCCAATCAGGATTTAGGCAATCAGACTATCGACGGTGTGCAGGCTACCGAATATAAGAAAGCCAAAGATAAAGTGGAATACTGCGATCGCATCAAAGCCGAAGACTTCAAACTCAACTGCCAGAAAAATCGCCGAACCGATCATATGATTCCCTTTCATCGCATCAAGAATCTTGATGTTCGCGATTGCCAAAAGTTAGCGGATCAGGAGCAAAGAGATGGCTGTCTCTTAAGTATGATGTGGATGATAGTGACCAATAATGACGAGCAAGTCGATTGCCAGAAGCGCTATGGTTTCGATCCTAAAATTATGGAAGTCTGTCTGCTTATGCGAAGAGCTGGCCCGACGATGAAGCGTGAAGACTTTGCACAAGAGGCCCCTCAAACTGATAAAGCGATGCTCTATAAGGGTCAAGCGGATGGAGGGCTTGGCCGCGTTACCAAGGAAATTTTTGATCATCCCGGTGGCTGGACCTGGTCGTCACGCTTTGTCGATCTGGATAATGATGGATGGGTTGATATTTTTAACGCCGAAGGCGCCGTCCGTATGGGTGAATTTGGTTGGAATGTCTATATGCACAACGAGCAGGGACGGTTCGTTCAAAGACAATTCAGTGCAGGGCTGACCAACGACTTCAATCTCTTTTCTTTTGTGCTTATCGACTACGATCATGATGGTGACCTAGACATCATTGGCAACGGATCCGAAGGGCCGCCTCAGGTCTATGAGAACCAGCTGACGATGAATAATAACAGCATCGCCTTTACGATCAGCAGTAAA
Organism: Oligoflexus sp.; assembly: GCA_041737755.1. GTDB lineage: Bacteria > Bdellovibrionota_B > Oligoflexia > Oligoflexales > Oligoflexaceae > Oligoflexus. The sequence goes on along the minus strand of JBGSRE010000097.1, from coordinate 7,232 downwards.
AAGGGTAACACGCAAAATCTGAATGCCCGCATCATCATTCGCCTCGCCAATGGCACGGCTCAGATTCGTGAAATTAAGGCGGGCGGAGCTTATCTCAGTGTGGATGCGCCTCAAGCTTTCTTTGGTCTGGGCAACAATACTCAAGTCGAATCTGTGGAAATTCAGTGGCCCGGGGGACAAAAAAATCAACTCAAAGGTCCGTTTGAAGCCGGTGCCCTTTATAACTTGGAAGTGCTTTAATAAGAGGCCGGACGACTCCGGCCTGCCTATTTAAAAGAATTGGCCCAGGCCAATCTGAGCTTTCAACTGCATCTCTCGGGCCAGTCGCCACTCCAACTGTCGATTGGCCCCCAGTCCCCACCTTTGTTCCAAATTCCAGTCCCACTGCAGGCTGGCATTCTTGGCTAGAGTGCGCCTCGGTCGAATCTCTAGCAATTGCCGACCACGGTTGTTTAAACTGAAGAACCAGCCCAGACGCAATCCCAAGGACTGCTCGGCAAGCTGCAATCCGTCCGCGCGCATCGACAGACGCGCATCGGGCAAAGCTATCAGCAGCGATCGATCCCTTCTAGTTTCCCAAGCTAGGCCATAAGACCCTTGTACTTGCAGCGAGGCTGGTGCCGTCGGCTGAAAGCTATTACCCAAGCTCCAGGACGTTGACCAGCTCGGCGAGGGATCTGATGAATGAAAGGGGTTCAATGACATGAGATCAATGATTTTCAGATCGTAAAGAGGCGTCGGAATGTTTTCCTGTGTTGCCAATGAAAGATCGAGAAAATTGATATGATAGTAGGGGTTAAAACCTTGCGGCGCATCCAGCAGATCGTGCAGGCCATAGCGCAGCCTTGCCCCCCAAAAAGAAGACCCATCCTTTTGACCCACGAGCAGACTGAACTTGTGAATGCCATGGGCAAGGAGGGGGTTATTCGAAACTTCGCGCTGGGCAATCAGCGGTGCTGGCAATGCTGGCAGGAGAGAACGAGCCAGTAGCACCTGGTTTTCTTCAGCTAGGAGCTCTCCTTGCTCTTCTCTGGTTAATTGAGATTTGCGTAAATTTATTTGGTCGATCATGGTGTCTAGAAGCAGAGGATCATTAGCAGCGGCTAAAGTTATTCCGCTCTTCCGCCAGTTTTGAAAGGACGACTGCTGCTGACGATTCAAGAGTTGCCAGCGACTTTCGAATATCCTTCTTTGTGAAGGCCAAAAATGCTGCTGCTCCATCGATACGGTTTTTGCCACTGTTTGAATAACCGCCTGAGGCAGGACCACGCCTTGAATACTCTGCTGTAATTCCCAATCAGGTCGAATTGATTCCAGAATCTCTAGAATCATGGTCGAGCAGTTGACGTGAGTGAAATAGTAGGGCGTGGAAGCCAGATGAATCAATTCCCAAAGATGAGCCAGAAAAAGTTCCCGCTGCTGCTTACTGAGCTTGAATTCAAATTCCCACAGATCACGATTTTCTGTAAAGGCATAGGTATTGACCATCTGATAGTAGGGCTGCAAGATAAAGAAACCAGGATAGCCTCCAAACAATCCATTCCATGCATAGGCAGCCATGCCATCTTCCGGATCATTCTGGGCAAGAAATGCCAGTCCATAGTCGAGCAGTGCTAAATCGGAATCAGAATCTTGAATATTAATCTTTAAAAAGTTGTGACCGACAACCGAGGCTGGATTGCCGGCATAGGCTGTGGAATAGACCAAACTGAGCGAGCGAAAGTTCAGGCGTTCTTGCCACTGCAAATAGTCGGCGCAGGGAGCCGCTGGCCAAGCCTTGCCGGTCTGGGCCTGATAGAAAAGAATCCTGGCCGGAAATCGGCAGGCGAGATCGGCCCATTCCTCAGGTTTTGCTGCATCTTGCAGGGCTTGCCACTCGGCCTGAGGATCCGCTGATCCGGCCTGAGTCAGGAAGAATGGCGACGAAGTAATACTGCTCTGCCAGGTGCCAGAGCCGGTAGACTGGTAGTGCAGAAGGCGAAGCCAGCCTCGCTCTTCATAAGGAAAGCTCGCCGACCAACCCTTCTGAGCATGGAAAAGAGCGAGAGTGCAAAGCAAATGAAAGATGAAACCGAGCATTCGCCAGACAAAGATCTTCATGTTAAGAGCAATAGGCCTGAAGGGCCGGCGAAGCCAAAATCAGTGTGGCTGTCGATTCCACCATAGCATCCGGCCTATTCGTTAGGGAGAGGTCTCTTCCAAAATTTTCTTGAAGTTGGCCAGCAAGGTTTTGCCGAGCCAGGGCATTGCAGCCAAAGGTAGCGAGGTAGGCATCGAGATGACGACCCGAACCACGAGCCATGTCCTGACGAAGCAGATCATAGCTGTGGGTTGCAAAGTGCAGACTCCGTTTGTCTTGATCGACAATGGAGTGCTTGGCACAATTAGAGGTACCAAAGGTCATTCCCAAAGTGGAAATCGGAAAGAGAACACTGTTGGTAATGGCTCGACCGACCGAGGACAGCATGGTGTTTTGCTTCAGGATGTACCAACCCGGTCCGCAACCGCTACTACCATCAGCCGCCATTGCCGATCCACTGAGCAGGGTCAAAGCCAGAGCGAACAGACTAGCCATCAAGCGCATAGCATCTCCTCACAAACGGGGTTATTTGCGTTCATTGTAGCAGAAGCCAAGGCCCGAATCCAGTGCCTGACTTGGCTATATCTCATCAATATATTTGCATATTTTCCAAAAAATGTTCTTCGCTTTTATCAATATGTTCCATACTATTTATCCATTTTTGGAATGTATGTCTCTTGCCGTAAAGATGAAGGTCTGCGCGAAACAAGCGCAATCTTGACGGCTCGTTACTGTTAATAAGGGAGATGTCTATGCAATGGATGAAAAGGGTCGGTTTATTCGTCTTACTGAACGTCGTCATCATGATCAGCATTTCCGTGCTGACTCGGGTGTTAGGCTTGGATCATTACCTCACTGCCAAAGGTCTTAATCTCGGTTCCTTGGCCATCTTCTGTTTGCTCTGGGGCATGGGCGGCGCTTTCATCTCTCTGGCTTTATCGCGCGTGATGGCGAAATGGATGATGAGCGTGAAAGTTATTCCTGAAAACACTCATGATCAACGTCTCATTGAATTAAAAATGACTGTTCACAATCTGGCCAAGCAGGCAGGTTTGAGCACGATGCCTGAGGTTGGCATCTACGAATCGCCTGATATGAATGCTTTTGCAACAGGGCCGACCAAATCCAGATCTTTGGTCGCGGTTTCAACCGGTCTCCTCCATAGTATGAACCAGCGGGAAGTAAGGGGGGTGCTGGCCCATGAAGTTGCGCATATTGCCAACGGCGATATGGTGACAATGACTCTCTTACAGGGCGTGGTCAACGCTTTCGTCATGTTCCTAGCCCGCATCATCGCTTACGGGGCTTCGCAGTTCTTCCGCAGTGACGAAGATGAAGCGCCTTCCATGGGAATCTTTTTTGTGGTCCAAATCGTTTTGGAAATTATGTTTATGATTCTTGGTTCAATACTGATCGCTCGCTTCTCACGCTGGCGAGAATATCGGGCCGATGCTGGAGCTGCTCGCTTAGGTGGACGGGAAAACATGATCGCCGCGCTGGAAGCCTTAAAGCGCAATATACAACTGCCGGAAGCACAAACGTCGCCAGCGATGAAGACTATGCAGATCGAAGGCGGCCGAGGCTCGGGTCTTATGCGCCTGTTCTCAAGTCATCCCTCCCTTGAGGACCGTATCGCCCGCCTGCGAAACTATCAAGCGACCTAATTCCAATCCAAAAGGGGTGGACTGAACTGTCCACCCTCATCAATAACTAAAGCATGCGGATTTGCGACATGAATGTTGAACTGTTTCCTTTCCTCCAGTCCTGGTGGCTCTATCTCGCCTTTTTAGGTTTCGTTGGCTTTATGGTAGTACTCGACCTCGGCGTTTTTCATCGCAAAGCCCATGTCGTTTCGATGAAAGAAGCCGGCATCTGGTCGGTTGTTTGGGTGTCTCTGGCCCTGCTCTTCAACTGGGGCCTCGTCCACTATACAGCCTACAGCTTTGCCAATGATTCTCGGCTCATGGCTATACCGGGATTTGATCCCATAGTGGCCTCGAGACAGGTAGGTCTGGAATTTCTTACTGGCTATGTCGTGGAAAAAGCCCTGGCCGTCGACAATATTTTTGTCTTCATTATCGTCTTCAGTTACTTTGGAATTCCATCTCAATACCAGCATCGTGTGCTTTTCTATGGCATCTTAGGCGCGCTGCTTTTCCGGGCGATTTTCATCGCTTTGGGTTCGATTCTCATGACCTGGCATGCCGTGGTGATTATTTTCGGAGTCTTTCTCATCTTTACCGGACTGAAGATGCTCTTTACACCGGAAAAACCAACCGATCCCGAAAAGAATCCTATCCTCCGCCTGACCCGTAAATTGATTCCCGTTACCAAGACCTTGGAGGGCGACCGCTTCTTTATCCGGAAAAATGGTGTTCTGCATGCTACACCGCTCTTTCTCGCTCTGATCTTTCTGGAATTCTCGGATATCATTTTCGCGATTGATTCGGTTCCTGCGATCTTTGCCATCACCAAAGAACCCTTTATCGTCTTTACGTCTAATATTTTTGCGATCCTGGGTTTGCGATCCATGTTCTTTTTGTTAGCCAATGTCATGCATAAATTCCATTATTTGAAACATGGTTTGGCGTTTATTTTAATGTTCGTTGGTTTGAAAATGGTTTGGCTCAATGAGCTTTATGATGGCAAGTTCCCTATTTCTTGGTCACTGACCATCATTGCGAGTATTTTGATTCTATCGATCATCTGTTCGTTGATCTTCAAACAAGCTCCCTCTGACGATGGTGAACCTATCCATCCGAAGACCTAGTTCTCGTTAGAATGCAGGCATCTTCCAAACTTTAACCCCTCGGCTTCGACAGAATCCGAGGGGTATTTTTTATCCCTGTAAAAGAGTCTGACAGCAACTGTTGAGACCTCAGACAACCGATTGCGGCAGAATTTCGTCAGGATTCTAATTTTCCGAAAAAATTAAGGATTTTCCCTTTCAAAAGCGCTAACAAAGCGTTTTATTTGGGCCCGAAAATTGCATAAAAAAGGTACTAAACCAGAGTTTGGAGTTCGGACATGCGACACTTCACGTCTTCACCACTTCTGGCATCTGTTTCATTCTGTCTTTTCATCATGAGCATGAGTGCTTGCGGTAACGCAGGTTTTCTCGGCCGAACGAATTCCAAAGACGCTTCCAAGGATACGGCTGCTGGCAACTCGGCGGATGCTCTTGATCCGAAAGTCGTCGGACCCGACTCAGTCGATGGTGGAACGGTGGTTCTCGAACCGCCCACGGAAAAAGAAAAAGAATCGATCGCCAATTGCTCCAAGGCATGGGGTCAAACACCTCCTACCAGCTTTGAAGTGGTGCGGAAGATCCGCGCTTCGGTAAGCGTAGGCAGCAGCGGCGTGACTCTCAAGGATAGTGCCCAGACCAACGGCGCTTCGCTGACCCTGCTCTATGCTGGCGTCAATGTTGGCGGCACTCCGACCTGGGAATTGACCAATCCCAATGGCTGGTACTGCATCATCGTTACCGTTAATGTCGACACCAAGTTGACTGTTAAACTCTCCAAATCTGGCCGCCTTGCCGATAGCAAAGTCGCCGTGAACGTCGGTTCCAAGACGGATGAGAGCATCAGCGCTATCGGCGTGAACGTCGGCAGCGAAATCACCGTCGAAAGACTCTAAGTGAATCTTTCTATGTCTAAAAAGAAGCTTTGCCATCTGGTCTCAAACCGGGCATGTCTGAATCTGACCATGCTTTAAGGAGATTCAGGATGCGTAGTCCGTCAGAAACAACACTAATCCATAGCCTCATCATCTGGCTGCTGAACTCTGCCGCTCTTATGGTGACAGCCAATGTCATTAAGGGCATGCATATCAAAGGTTTCGTATCAGCGCTGCTGGCTGCATTGGTTCTCGCCGTGGCCAATCACTTGCTTCTGCCGGTGCTGACCATTCTCACTCTGCCTTTGACGATTGTTACTTTAGGTCTATTTTGGTTTGTTCTCTATGGCGCGATGCTGAAGATTTCGGCTGCGGTGATTCCCGGTTTTGCCATTCAAGGTTGGCTGCCGGCTATTGTCGGATCAGTGGTCCTCACCATTATCCAATGGTTGTTCCGGGCAGCATTCGAAAGCCTCGCCTAGAAGAAAAAAGCTTCGGGCAAGATTTCATAGCAGTAGAACACGGGCAGGAATATTGCACTTTTTTTAAGCTCGCCTAGCACTCTGAGTGCTTCCCCAGCTACACTCAAATTACTAGCCTTTTGGGAGAGGTGTTGCTTGCGGTTCCTTTACGTTTTACGCATAGTTCTCAGCCTGCTGGTTTTTCTTGCTATTGGAACCATTGTGGATTATTTGGTGCGGCTCCGCCCTGACTATTCTACTATCAATTTTCTCAGTTTTTTCACCAATCAAAGCAACCTCATGGTTGCATTTTTCTTCCTCGTTGAGGGCTTCCTGCGCATCCGAGGCAAGCCCATGCCTCGCGCTCTTTTTGATCGCACGCGCGGAGCTTTGATTCTTTACATGACGATGACGACCAGCATTTACTGGCTTTTTCTTCACAAAATTATCAGCTTTTCCGAGATGAATACAACGATTGCCAATGTTTTCCAGCATTCCGGATGCCTAGCTTTTCTTTTGATCGATCTGCTTTGGGATCGCCCTCAGACTCGTCTTTGCAAAAGATATTTTATCATCTGGCTTGTCTATCCCGTCTGCTATGGGTTGACGATCATGCTGCAGGGCTTACTTCGTCAATGGTATCCCTATCCCTTCCTGAATATTGATGAGCTGGGTTTTGGTCGTTGGTCTATGTGGAACTTTAGTATACTGCTCAATATCGGTCTTATGGGTCTGGCTATTATTTTTATCAGCAATAGCCTCATGGTAAAAGAGGCCAAGACCTAGCCTCTTGATACATCTCTTTCGTTAAAATTAAAAAAGCCGCGAATTTCAGGTAAAGCGATCCAATACAACCGGCAAGGGTCCTTTCGGGACCTGAATCGGCACTTGGGTAAATCGTACTTTCTCTATGCCTGGAATGGTCCAGCGACAGCGACTGGTGAGCTTTGCCAGAATAACGGAAAGAAACTTGTCGGCAAAGAACTGCCCCAGACAGACATGAAATCCACCGCCAAAGGGTGCATAAGCGAAAGGGGTTTTCTTATGCTCGGCCCTTTGCTCACTGAACC
>JBGSRE010000078.1:0-3698 GCA_041737755.1 Oligoflexus sp. | reverse complement strand
AATTGCCTTTGATTTTCCAAAAAGAGTGTGTGCGCATCAGCCGTTTTGCGTTGAATCTCATGCATATCCTGCATGATTTTTTCAAGGCGCTGGAAGGAATCATTGGATGAAGACATGGTACCCTCTTGTGGAAAACGATTCGCCACCTTCGGCTGACTTTTGGCAGCAGCCTCGATCGGAGACTTCGGCATCAATACGGGGAACGAAGCAGGAGACTTGTCGACTTTTGGGGAGCGTAAGACGGGAGCAGGTTCTGCAACTGGAATCGGAGTTCTATCAGGAGCCGGCTTTACGTTTAGAGCCGCATGCTGAGTCTTCGCTGGCTCGGCTGCTTGGCGAACCGCAGCCTTTGGCTCTCGGGCTTTGCGATAGTTGGCGCCGGTGATCGTCACGGTAAAACTTTTCTTATCCGACGGCGGTGGCAGTTCCGGACCTGCGTCCCAAGCCTGCAGATTCACGCCATAACCTCGACTCGCCAATTGAGCCAGAAGCTGGGCTAAACCTATCAAACTCGACTGAGCATCGTGATCCAAAGACAGACAGTTCTCTTCACCAACTGCGGCTTTCAAGAGACCATTCAGTTTTTTCTGGGGTCCGATTTCGACAAAGGTTCGAACACCATCAGCCAGCATATTTTTCAAAAGCGAGGAGAACCGCACCGGACTTGCAATCTGCCGGCTCAGAAGATTTTTTTGTTCGGACGCTTTTTGGGGATACTCACCCGCCGTAGTGTTGGCATAAACGGCCTTCTGAGCGGGACTGAATTCCAAAAACTCCAGAACAGCCTGAAAAGGTTCGACAGCCGCTTCCACAAAACTGGTGTGAAAGGCGGTACTCACTTCCAGACGGCGACTGCCAATCCCCGCCTGCTTAAAAAGCGCGGCGGCTTTCTGGCAAAGATCTTCGTCAGCACCCAGGACTATTTGTTTGTCAGCATTGAAATTGGCCCATTCCATATCGAGCCCGTGCTGGCTTAAGACAGCCTTGATCTCGGCCTCACTGGCCATGACGGCCAGCATCGCGCCTCGGGGTTTGCCAAAACTTTTCATCAAACGGCCGCGTTGATAACTGATCTTCAAAAGATCTTTGGCAGTCAGAACACCTGCAGCATGAAGCGCCAAAAGTTCTCCATAGGAATGACCGGCCAGCGCATCGGGCTCGACCTGAAAGGCCGAAAGCATTTGCAGAGTCGCAACTCCCAGCGTACCGAGAGCAAGCTGGGCATAGCGAGTTTCCGTCAGCTGCTGACGCTGCTCTTGCCGTGTGGCCTGGTCGAAAGCTTTTGGAGGATAAATCATAGCGCTGAGCTTGGGACCCTTGGGTTCTAAATCTCGCAGGATCTGATCGCCGGCTTCCAGACTGTTAAGAAACTCTGGAAATTGGCAGGCCAGCTCGCCGAGCATGCCTGGCTCCTGAGAACCCTGACCAGCAAAAATAAAGGCCAGCTTTCCAGCCTGAGGCCCGGTCGCATCGTAAAGCCAAAGCGGAGCTTTGCTGAGCCTATCCTGCAAGAGCCAATCCACAGCAACTGCCAGCCTCTCTTGCAGTTGGCCGGCATAAGCCGTGACAAAACAAAGTCGATGCTTCGCCTGCGCCGAAAATCGCGCTCGGCTGTATCGACCCAAGCCGCGCGAGCCGAGACCCTTTTGCAAAAGCGACTGCAGTTGCTGTAAGCCTTGCAGCAACTGAGCCGTATCCTCGCCAGAAACGGCAATAATCTGCAGTTCAGGATGCCAATCGACCGCTGCTTTTTGCGAAGTAAATTCTTCGAGCACAGCATGATAATTGCTGCCACCAAAACCAAAAGCACTGACCGCAGCACGGCGGGGATGCAGAGGCGATCCTACCCAGGGTCGAGGACGATCACTGAGGACAAACGGCGAGCCGAGCAGCTTGGGATGCGGCTGCTGAATTTTAATCGTCGGCGGCAAAACCTTATGATGCAATGCCATCACGGCTTTTATCAGACCAGCGGCACCAGCGGCGGCTTTGGTATGACCGATCTGCGATTTTACCGAACCAAGGCTACACCACTGCGCTTCGGCATCGGCGCTGCGATAAACGCGCGTCAAGGCTTCCAGTTCCACCCCGTCGCCCACTTTAGTGCCAGTGCCATGGCCTTCCACCAGTTCAATCGACCGCGCCTGGACGCCAGCAGCGGCATAAGCTCGCTCCAAAGCTTTCACTTGACCCGAGGCGCTGGGTGCATAGATCGCCTGGCCTTTGCCATCAGAACTGGATCCGATCGATCGCAGCACGGCATAGATCCGATCGCCATCGCGCTCCGCATCTTCCAGACGTTTCAGAATCACGGCGCCCAAACCTTCACCCAAAGCTGTGCCATCACCCTCGGCATCATAGGGCCTAGCGCTGCCGGTCGGTGAAAGGGCTGGAGTTTTACTAAAACACATATACATGAAGATATCGTTGAAGGTGTCCATGCCACCGGTAATCACCATATCGACTCGACCGGCTAGCAGTTCCATGGCCGCCATGTGCACCGCAGCTAACGAGCTGGCACAGGCCGCATCGACCACACTATTGGTGCCACCCAGATCTAAGCGACTGGCGATTCGTCCGGCTACGACATTGCCCAAAAGTCCGGGGAAGGAGGCCTCTTGCCAGGGAACATAGTCAGCGGCGATATCGTCCATCACCTGCTTTGCCAGTTCGGGGGCCACTCCCGCACGATCCAAGGCAGCTTTCCATTTCGGATGACCCAGACGAGCCCCTAAGGGAATGACCAGCTCCAGCGTCCCTGTCACGCCGATAATGCAGGACACTCGATCCCGATCGAAGGCTTTGTTGTCTGGACCATAACCGGCATCCACCAGAGCTTCGTGGGCACAGACCATACCCAGCAATTGGGTGCTATCAGTTGCCTCCAAAGTCTGGGGCGCAATGCCAAATTTTAAGGGATCGAAGGCATAGGGCTTCAGAAAACCACCGGTCCGCGCGTAGGTATGATCCGGAGTTTTAGGATCCGGATCGTAGTAATCTTCCGGCCGCCAATGACTGAGTGGAATAGGGCCGATCGCATCATGGCCCCGCTTGATATTCTGCCAGTATTCATCAAGATTCGCCGCATCAGGAAATAGACAACCGATACCGATGATCGCGATATCGTTTTTGTTTCGGGAAGAGCCTATCCGGGTCTCAAGAGACATGAATGATCGCCTTCTGCAACAGCATGAAAGTCAGGTGTCTTTAAAGAATTCTCGGCCAAGCGCTGTCTCACATGCGCAGCAAAGCCTGCAATTCGTCGGCCGATTTCGGCCGGAGGAGATCTTCGCTCGCAGCCAGCATGCGCCCCTGCATGGCAGCCGATTGCAATCGATACAAGACAGCAGCGTGGTAAAGGAGGTTCCAAGCCACCAGAACTGCCCGACGATTTTGCGGCAATTCGAGGCAGGACCCCTGCACCCAATCATTGAAAGCCGGCATCGCCGGCCCACACCAGATTTGATAGTCGATACGTCTTTCGGTATGACCCAAAGTTGCCCAATGGGAAGCCTGCCCCAGATAAGATCGGAAGAGAAGAGACATTTTATGTTTGGGATCGCGCTCGGCTCGAACGATCTGCTGAGGATCTCGCGTTTGAAAATACATTTCGGTGCTCTGCCAGGCGCTGGCGATGCTCTGGCGAAAAATGCTGTCTTCCAGCATCTGTCGATCTTTTTCGGGAATCTGTTCCAGAC
>JBGSRE010000069.1:0-15858 GCA_041737755.1 Oligoflexus sp. | reverse complement strand
GTCCTATCAACCAAACGGAAGAGGGAAGCCGGCGCAAGAGGGTGAGCATAGGAATCTCCTGGAAGAGTCTTGGAATTCAGGTTCTCTTCCAGAATTAACACAGCTCTCAGCAATGCAATAGGGCGAGCTTCGGTTGAGCTTAGGCTACCAGACATCACGAGCTGGGCTGCTATTAATCTTCGAGATGAATATGGATCCGAACGGAGCCTTCTTTGGGGACTAAGACCTGGGCTTCATCGCAGCTCAGCGTGTCAGAGGTGGAAGCGGGATTGAAGCGACAGTTGATGGTCGTTTCGTTGCTGATACCATTGGGATTGATGTGGAAAAAGCCACGCAAGAGGCCTTCTTCTACCAAATCAGAGCGCATTTCCAATCGAACCGTGTTGTAGGCATCCATTTTTGCCGCGCATAATTTCGCGGGCCATTTTTGTTTATGCTCGACGCGATAGATGCCGTTACTCAAAGACGGTGAATATTCCGTATAGAACGTTGCAGGAAACCAGCCTGTCCCTTGCAAAATATCCCACTGGCGGCAGCCTAGGATGCCACGAGTGGAAACCTCGCGTTGAGTCCAAACGGTGGGCACGAGTTCCGATCTGTCGGGAGCAAATTCGAAGCTTATGGCTGACGCAAGTGGGGAAATTGCCAGCAAGTTGGCCAGAATGAGCAATTGCAGTGGGCGCATGAGGATCTCCTGAAGAACCGATTGACTGGAAAATGAGTCAAACCGTCTCTGTCAACTACATCAAAAGGATCATCTTTTCAAGATTTCACCCGAATTTTTTGCTAGGTTCCTGATAATATGGGTTAATCAAAAACAACGGTGCGATTGCCATAGACCAGCACGCGGCGTTCCACGTACTGATAGACGGCTCGAGCCAGCACAATCTTTTCCAAATCTTTGCCCTTACGGACCAGATCCTTGACGGTATCGCGGTGACTGATCCGACCCACATCCTGCTCGATGATCGGCCCTTCATCGAGTGCCTGGGTGACATAATGGGCCGTGGCACCGATAATTTTTACGCCTCGACTAAAAGCCTGGTGATAGGGACTGCCCCCAGGAAAAGCCGGTAGAAATGAATGATGAATGTTGATCACCTGGGGGAACGTGTGCAAAAAATCCGAACTCAAAACCTGCATGTATTTAGCTAGCACAACCAATTCAATCTGATGCTTTTGCAAAAGTTCCAGAGCTTGAGTTTCCTGCAGAGATTTATTTTCGGCAGTGATAGGGGAGATGAGCAAAAGGAATTCCGAACTGGGCCGCGGTGGCTCCTAATTCCCTATGGTTGCTCAGGATCAGTCCAAGTTCCGCGCGCAGATCACCACTGCGTATCCGGCCGAGCAAATCCAAAAGGCAGTGTTCCTGACGACTCACCCAAATGGAAATACGAGGCTTTTGATCGCTGAAGTGGATCGACCAACGCAGGCCTAAACTTTCGGCCAGAGGTCGGAATGTGCTGGCGATCTCTGGTCGTTCCAACTTAAATCCAGCCAAATCCCATTCAATGCGGGTACAGAAAATGTCGGCTTCTGGATCTCGATGCTGATCAGCATCGGTGATATTGCCGTTCTGTTCGTAGATGAATTGGGAAAGAGCTGCGACCACACCTTTTTGATCCCGGCAGCTGGCCAGGAGAATGGCGCGCTGGGGCTCTTCTTTCGCAGGAATTCCAGTCTTGGATGCCATAGATCTCCCATTGTTCCGTAAGTGATGGGCTTATTGTAGCGGACTCCCCGGCCTGCCTCGACAAAAACATGGGTGAGTGTAAGCTCGGTCCTTTCGCTTGCTTTTGGGCTGTGTAAAACCAGCTCGGTGTCTATACTCAATCAGAGTTCGAGGCAGGCCGCTTGATCCGGTGATGACGGGATTCTTCTTTTCGACAGGGCGCCGACTGTGGTATCTGAATCGCTGGTTCCTCAGTGCGAATGTGAGTTTATGAGTCACGAAGGAGTGCTCAGTATGACAGATACGATTCTGGTCAGTATAACTGACAAACCCATCGATACGGCCAGCCTTTTGAAGGGCCATGCGGCTTCCCATCATGGGGGCCAGGTGAGTTTTTTCGGAATCGTTCGCGATGTGAATTTCGGTAGGCAGGTGACGGGCATTGAATACGAAGCGTTTGCCCCCTTGGCTGAAAAAACCTTTCGTGAATTCTGTCAGGAAGCGCAGACAACTTGGGGTCAGGATCTGCGGGTGAGCGTTGTGCATCGGGTCGGAGCCCTTGGCATTGGTGATATCAGTGTCGCTCTGATCGTTTCGACCAGGCATCGAGCGGAGGCCTATGAGGCTTCGCGCTACATCATCGAAGAGCTCAAGCACCGCTCGCCCATTTGGAAAAAAGAGCATTATTCGGATGGTTCCAGCGACTGGGTTCAAGGCCATGCCCTGTGCCAGCATCACGATAAAGTAAGGGGCTGGCAAGAAGTTAAAACTGGCCATGGCGAGTCGGGTCATGATCACCATCATCAGCAAGACGGAGCAAAATCATGAATATTCGATTGGACGAAAATCGGATTCGGCTGCGGTTGAATGGTGTCGAGGCGGAAACTCTGCTGCAGACCAACCAACTTACCATAACCATTTCGTGGGTCACCGGTGCCGACCTGAAAGTGTCGATGATCCTCAGTGCCGATTCCGCCCGACCACGGGTGCGTGCCGAAGGTCTGGAACTGCTCGTCGTGCTGCCTCGCAGTGATTTTATCGGACTCTTGGAGCAGTACGGCCGTAAAGAGGCTGAAATTAAATGGACAGAGTTTGGATCTGCAGGTCAGGATATCTCTTGGTCGCTTGATATCGATGCCTTCCGATCCGGGTCGAAGAATGTTCGCAGCCAACGAGCTTTAGAAGCCTTGGACTTACTTTAAGGCGGGAGATCGCATGCTTCAGGATACGCACGGCCGAAGGTTCCCTTACTTGCGACTTTCGGTGACCGATGCCTGTAATTTTCGCTGTGGCTATTGTCTGCCAAACGGCTACCAAAAGCCCAAAGGCTGTGCGCCTTTTCTCAATACCGAAGAGATTCGCAATCTGGTCACAGCCTTTGCCAGCCTTGGCTGTCACAAGATTCGACTGACCGGCGGCGAGCCCACTCTGCGGCGTGATATTGTCGATATCACGCGCATGATCGCCGAAACATCGGGTATTCAAACCGTTGCGCTCTCCACCAATGGCTATCGTCTGGAGCATCTGGCAGCATCGTTGCAGGAAGCTGGGCTCAAATCATTGAATATCAGTGTCGATTCCTTGGATGCGAAAAGATTCGCAGCTTTCACCGGCCAGGATATGCTAGGCCGCGTTATGGGCGGTATCGATCGGGCTCTGGATCTGCAATTCCCTTCCGTAAAAGTGAATTCCGTTTTGATGAAAGACACCTATGAGGAAGAGCTCGATCTTTTTCTCGAGTGGATTCGGCATCGACAGGTAACCGTTCGTTGGATCGAATTGATGCCAACTGGTGGTAATTCTTCCTTCTATAACGACCACTTTATCAGCAGTCAGAAACTTCGGGATCGCATGGAATCAAGGGGTTGGATGCCGGTGCCGCGAGAAGACGATGCCGGACCAGCTCAGGAATTTATTCATCCGGAATATCTGGGGCGATTGGGCTTGATTGCACCCTACGCACGAAATTTCTGTCAGTCCTGCAATCGCTTGCGGGTCACAAGTCGCGGCGGATTGCGTCTCTGTCTCTTCGGCGACAGTGAACAGGATCTGCGGCCCTGGATGGGTGATGCCGCTCAGCAATTGGAGTTGATCGCTATCATCGAGCGGGCTTTGATCGGTAAGGCTGTATCGCATTCCCTCGAGACGGGCAGTTTTGGCAATAATCAAAGTTTTTCAGCTATGGGCGGTTAGTGCGGAGCGGAAGAGTCCTGGCAGAGATCAAGCAGTGTTTTCTGCACATCCCAGATAAATCCGCTGCCATAAAGATTGGCATGATTCAACTTGTGATAGAAATTATAAATCGGACGGCGCTGTTCATAGCCTTCTGTCATCGGATAAAGCTCACGATAACGCTGATAGAATAGGGGCGAAAAACCGCCAAAGAGCTCAGTCATGGCTAAATCCGTTTCTCTCTGCCCGTAATAGACAGCCGGATCGATCAACACCGGTTCTTGACCCACAGCACAAAGAATATTTCCCGACCATAAATCTCCGTGCAT
The DNA here is from genome assembly GCA_041737755.1 of Oligoflexus sp. Classification (GTDB taxonomy): domain Bacteria; phylum Bdellovibrionota_B; class Oligoflexia; order Oligoflexales; family Oligoflexaceae; genus Oligoflexus. The sequence goes on along the minus strand of JBGSRE010000069.1, from coordinate 11,685 downwards.
GAGTTGCGGCTCTTCATCCTGAGTTTTTAAGGCTTGGAATACTCGGCTGTACAGAAGCTGCCGTTTGGCTTCTTCCCGATCGGTCCAGATGCCTTTGCGGCGAAGTTCTTCGATCTGGGGAAGCAATCTCTTCTGCCAAAAAAAATCGGCCCAGTTTCGATTGTGGCTTGGCCAAAGATTCTGTTGCGGCATGCGACCTATGAAATTATCTTTGTTCCAGCCTAGCGCTCCGCGCGTGCGGTGCAGGTGGACCAATCCCTCGGCGAGACGTTGCCAAAAAAGATTGCCAGCCGGTTCCCTTATGATAGCTTCCAAGACCAGCCAAGCTTTTTGAGCCGAAAAAACCCGCGGGATACGGATCGAATGGGTCATGGCCAAAGCCTGAAGACCCTCCGCTTCCGCTATTAAGATTCCACTCTCACTCGGATCGTGCTTGATAAAAAGAGCCTGGCCATCGGCAGCTTCAGCAAAATAGGCACTCGTTTGGCTGGCACCGGCAGCCGAAGTCAGGCTGGTCAGGGGTGCTGGGTAGAGTTTCGGCATAGAAGGTAATAGCTGCATTATGTGACCTTTCGCAGCCTTGTTTTAGCGCGTTTTTTTGGAATAAACACGGGAAAATTCGACAATGTCGGTAGGCTTTCGCATCAGCCATGCTTTGATTGCTGGTTGAAATCTTGCTTGGCAGGCACAATAGGCAATTCCAGCAGCTGCGAACTTGTTTTGTTTCCTATGTGTTAGAAAGGGAAAGTCTTATGAATCAAGAGGAGACTGTGGATCGATTCTATAAAGCTTTGGCGCGCTGTGATGCGGAAACCATGGCAGACTGCTATGCAGATAACGCCGAATTTTCTGATCCGGCCTTTCCCCGCCTTAATGCTGAACAAGTGCGAGGGATGTGGCGTATGCTTTGCAGCCGATCCAAAGACCTGCGCGTAGAATACGTTTGCCGAAAACTAGCCCATGATCATTTTCAAGTGCAATGGGATGCTTGGTACACCTTTTCCAAAACGGGCCGGCCGGTGCACAATAGGATCCAGGCCGATATTCGTCTCCAGGATGGGAAGATTGTTGTCCATCGGGACTCTTTCAGCTTTTGGCGCTGGAGTATTCAGGCTCTTGGTTTGTCGGGATTGCTGCTGGGTTGGTCGCCGCTGCTTCGAACAGCCGTTCGGGCGGAAGCTGGCAAAGCTTTGCAGACATATTTAACCAAGAGTTCACGAGTAAAAAAATAGCTAGGCTGAGCCAGGATCGGTTTTGTTTCCTCACTTTGATTTGTGAATTTGCTGTCGATCTGGGCACTAATCTCTGTGTATTATCCCCCCGCTAGACCAGCACGAACAGGAGATTCAGCGTGAAACGATCGATCATTTCTTGGCTTTTTTTAAGTTTTCTAACAATTCTAACTAGTTGTGGTGGGGCGTCCGATGAAGCGACCAGCAGTTTAGCCGCAGGGCCAGAGGGTGATGCCGGTTTTATCCACTATTTTCATGCCAATACTCAGCTCGTTCAGCCAGGACAGCCGGTTACTTTAAGCTGGAATCTACCCCTTTCCAGTGAAGTGGAACTCGTCGGCATTTCCGCCGCGAATCTGCCCAGCCAGGGCACCTACCTTGTCAATCCGAACAGCACGACGAGCTACACGATTCGTGGGAAAAGTTTGAGCGGTCGGATAATTTCCCGCAGCCTCTTGGTTGAAGTCAGTGCGCAACCCGTGACAAGTTCGATTGAATACTTTTGGGCGTCTCATTTAGCTCTCAATGAAGGCGAAGCTTCAACTTTGAATTGGAAGATTAATAACTGTAGCCGAGCCTATCTCGATGCGATCGGTGATTCCGCGCAAAGTAGAGTCCTACCGTGCAGTGGCTCATTCGAGCTTCGGCCTAATTTCACGACTCAGTTTATCGTACGTGCCTTTGATTCGATGAATCGATCGGTTGGCAGCAGTGCGCTGGTCATTCAGGTCAATCCTTTGCCGCGCGTGAGTCCATTGATCGAAGCCTTTTGGACCAACTACTTAAATCTCGATGCGGGCTCGCCGGCGAATATCTATTGGAATGTCCGCAATGCGTCGCAGGTTTATCTCTCCACTTCACCAAATCAAGCCATGCCGTTTTCGGGAAGCATCACCGTACGGCCTTTGCAGACGACGAGCTATATACTCACAGCTCTTTCGGCTCAGGGTGAAGTCGTCAGCAGTCAGTTCACGATTACGGTCAATGCGAGGGCTCCCGAATTCCGCCAATTCCAGGCCGAACAACCCTCCCTGCAATTGGGTCAACAGACGACTTTGCGGTGGGACATTGCCTTCTGTGCCAAGGTCGAACTGATCGGCGATTTCCGAACGCCCGTGGCATGTTCGGGCTCCTTGGCGATAGCGCCCAATCAAACCACGACTTATAATCTTGTGGCGACCGGGTTCAATGGTGAAGTCAGTAACCAGATTATTAGCGTGAACGTCGTTCAGCCGCAATTGACGCCGACTATCGAATATTTTTATGCCGATGACGCCTTGATTGATCAAGGTCAATCGACAACTCTGCGTTGGAAAGCACAAAACTGCGCTCGCGTGGTGATCAATGGCAATAGCTTGGGTTGCCAGGCGAGTCTCGCGGTAACGCCAAATACTGCTGTGGTTTATCAAATTACAGCCTATAGCGCTGATGGCCAAAAGCAGGCGAGCAATGTTTTGCAAGTGAATGTGCGCTTGCCGCCACCCCCGACGATTGAGTATTTTTATGCTTCACGTACGACGATCAAGTGGGAAGAAAAAAGTTCACTCTACTGGAAAGTTAATAATGCTCTCAAAGTGGAATTGATCGGCGACAGCACGCAGACGGTGGCCAGTACCTCGGCGCTTGAATTGCAGCTGGTCCGCACAGTTAATTTTGTTTTACGGGTATATGGTTTCAATGGACAAGTTGTAGAGGCTCCCTTGACCGTGACTGTTATTCCGCCAACAGAGGCGGATTTGCTTGAAAAACTGCTGAAGGAATTGCAGAACGGCAGTTGAAAGCCGCACTTTTATAAGATCTCTGATCACATTGACCACGGAAGAAGAGTGTTAAAGTGGCCGGCAGAGTGAGAAATTTCACCTGAATCATAGTATATTTCGGGAATGGCTTGGCTTTTGGCGGAACTTATGCAGAATCTTGAGTTCCTTTTTGCTTGAGGAAATACTATGAAAACTTGGCTCGCAATCGACTTTGGTACTTCCAATTCCCTGGTGGCGGCGGCGACAGCCGAGGGTCGAACCCAGCCACTGCCGATCGATCCAAGTCATGATGATCCAACCATCCTGCGCAGTGTGCTTTATTCACCCGCGCGGCAGGAATGGGACTTCGGTGAAGAAGCTATCAGCAAATACTATGATATGGGAGCTGAAGGGCGGATCTTTCGCTCTTTGAAAAAATTTCTACCAGATCCCTTTTTCACTGGCACTCAGGTGCATGGCATTTTCCATTCATTGGAAGACCTCTTAGGTCGTTTGATGCGGACCATTCGGGTGCGAGCCGAACAGCACCTCAATCAGGACTTAAAAGCGGTGATGCTGGGACATCCCGCCCTCTTTTCACCGCAACCCGCGCTGCACCAGCAAGCACTGCAGCGTTTAGAAAAGGCGGCGAACCTAGCCGGCTTTGAAAAGGTGGCTTTCTGCCCCGAACCTGTGGCAGCAGCTCATCACTTTGCCAGTTCCCTGGATCGGCCTAAAACAGTTCTTATTGCCGACTTTGGTGGTGGAACGAGTGACTTTACGATCGTCCGTATGCGTCCTGAAGGCTTTGCTGCTGAAGACGTTTTGGCCCTTGGTGGCCTTTCGATCGCTGGTGATTCGTTTGACGGCAGCATCATGGAAAATCTGGTTGCGCCTTATTTTGGATCAAAAATTTCCTACCAGGTCCCCCTGGGATCCAATATTCTGAGTTTGCCGAAAGCTCTGGTAAGAAAAATGTGTTCTCCGGCCGATTTACTTTTGCTGGGACGACAGGATTATCTGGAATTCTTTCGTCGTTTGGATGATTGGAGCGTGGGCAAGGACGATTCCTTGATTCTCGATCGGCTTCGAATCCTGGTAGAAGAGCGGCAAGGCTATCACCTTTTTCAATGTATTGAAGAAGGTAAAAAAGCTCTCTCCAGTCTTGAAGTTGGCAAAATAAACTACGAATATCCTGGTATTGATCTGCATCTGGATTTACCAAAGACCGAATTTCAAAGCTTTTCAGCGCCTCTGGTGCAATCCATTATCAAGTGTTTGGATGGGACTGTGCAGCAGGCTGGTTTGAGCTACGATCAGATTGATATCGTCTGTTGTACGGGTGGTACCGCTCGCTTAGGGGCCATTAACGAGGCCCTGGCCGAACGCCTTGGTTATGAAAAGTTACAGCAGCATTTGCCATTCCATGCCGTCATCAATGGACTGGCGGAACGGGCCGTGCAAATCCTCAGGCAGTCTTCGAATGCATAGTGTGATGAATGGAGACATGCTATGAAAAATATTTTTTTAGCCTTATTCCTGGCTTGGATTGCCGCTCGAACCACTCTTAGTGAAGCTGGGCTATTGCATTTGCGGGCGCGAGAGCATTTTGAAACAGTACAGGTGGAAAATCTGGGTCGATCGGAAACAACCCGTTTTGAAGGTCTGACCAATACGATTAATTATTGGTACGAGGAGCCATTTCACTATTTGGTAGGTTTGGCTGCTAGTCCTTTGCTGGCAACTTTGCCGGTGGTGGGTTCGCATGCAGCGGGCACCGGGGAGCGGATCCGTTTATTGCACCTGGGGATGGAAGCTAAGGTTTTTATCTGGGGCCCAGATCTGCCTATCTTTACCAGAGCAGGCCTATTCTCGAGCAGTCTGGCCACGCGCGACACCCTTGGTACTTTTCATGGCGGAAGTATTCTCTTCGGTTTTGGCTATGAATGGAATTGGGATGGTATTGGCATCGCCCCCGAGTTTGACTGGAGGTTGGGGCGATTGAATCAAGGCGTAAGTTTTAAGTCGCAGGGGCCGGCTATTGGGGTGCATTTTTATAAGCTGATCTGAATTTTGCTAGGAGTGAGTTCCCAGGATGTCTGGGCCCCTTAGTGATGGAGCTCAGACACATTGAGGATCGACCTTTCATAGAGCTAACGAAGTGCACGATTCAGCCAAACAACAGAGAGTTAGGCACGGCCGCTGCCGGCATACTCCATCAGCACCTTATGGGTGCCATGATCATCAGTTAGAAGAAGACCTTCACCCGCTTGCAGCAAGCCATCGATATAAACCCGACTTTGTGCATCGGAAGAAGCCCTGACCCGGATTTCAAACTGCGTATTTCGATAGCGATAGCGAAGCTCAAATCCGGTCCATTCTGCTGGAATACAAGGAGCAATAAACAGTCGGTCCACTTCCAGTCGAACTCCCAAGAGAGATTCTAAAATAAGTCGATACATCCAGCCAGCAGAGCCTGTGTACCAGGTCCACCCGCCTCGGCCGATATGAGGCGAGACAGCGTAAACATCGGCAGCCATCACATAGGGTTCGACTTTGTAAGTTGCAATTTTTTCGGCCGTATCGCCGTGATGCAGAGGATTAATCATGGCCATGAGTTCCCAAGCTCGCTTTTGATCGCCCATGGCGGCAAAGGCCATGGCCATCCAAATAGCAGCGTGGGTATACTGTCCGCCATTTTCCCTGACACCAGGGACATAGCCTTTGATATAACCAGGATTCAAATCAGATTTATCAAAAGGTGGATCGAACAGCTTGATGAGTCCATTTTCGCGGTCGACAAGGCGGCGATCGGCTGATTCCATAGCAGATCGAGCGCGCTTGGGATCACCAGCTCCTGATAGGACCGACCAACTTTGGGGGATGGAACCGATCTGACATTCCACATTGCCTTTCGAACCGAGAGCTTGCCCATCATCAAAGTAGGCTCGACGGTACCATTCTCCATCCCAGCCTTCGGCTTCAATATTCACTTTGATTTTTGCTGACTGATCCAGACAGACTGCTGCGAAATCTGGATCACCGTGAATCGTGGCCACGGTCGAAAACTGCTTGAGAACATCGTAAAGGAAGAACGCTAGCCACACACTTTCGCCTTTGCCGTGTTCTCCAACTAGGTTCATACCATCGTTCCAATCCCCACAGCCCATGAGTGGCAAACCGTGCTTGCCGTACTTCATTCCGTAGCGCAAAGCTCGAACACAGTGTTCGTATAGGGTGGCAGATTCATCGGAGTGCACGGGTAAATCACTGTAGGCTTCTTCATCCACTTTTAACGGGCGACCGTCTATAAAATGGACGCGTTCTTGCAGAATACCCCTATCACCAATTGCTAGTACATAGCGGCTGGTAGCCAGGGGCAGCCACAGGTAATCATCGGAAAAATGGGTTCGCACGCCCAAGCCCAAAGGCGGATGCCACCAGTGCTGAACATCGCCTTCTCGATACTGATGAGCGGCACAGCGTAGGATATGCTCACGCAGAAGGCTAGGTTCACAATGCAGCAAGGCCATCGTATCCTGCAATTGATCGCGAAAGCCAAAGGCTCCACCGGATTGATAGTAACCGCTGCGGGCCCAGAATCGGCAAGCTAAGGTCTGGTAAACCAACCAACCGTTGGCAAGAATATTCAGAGCGGGATCAGGAGTGAGGACCTGCACCGTCCCCAAAGTTTTATGCCAATGCTGTCGAACAGATTCCAGCGCCTGTTTGGATGCGATCGGTTGACAAAAGCGTTGCATTAAAGTCCTAGCGTCACCAACATCGCGGGCCATGCCGAGGATAAAGACCAGTTCTCGTTCTTCTCCCGGTTGCAGATCAAAAGCTGTTTGAATTGCCGAGCAGGCATCGAGCGAGGCTCCGACACGTCCTGAAAGTCCCTGTCTGTCCATCGCTGCTGGGTGGCTCATGTGCCCATTACGGCCCAAGAATTCACTGCGGTCACAGGTCATCGTTCGCTTCGTTTCACTGACATTGAAAAACGCTACGCGGCCGCCAAACTCCCCATGATAGGGATTGCGGACGAAAAGCGCGCCACTTGGCGAATCGCTTTCGCAGATCACATGCATCAGTGATTTGGCTCGCTGTTTACCAAGTACCCATTCGCAATAGCCCGTCAACGAAAGACGTCGTGCTCGATCGGAAAGATTGTGAATTTTAATAAGAGCCATTTTCACTGGAGCATCTATGGCTACGAAGCTGGTGAGTGTGCTGTGAATTCCATGAGTACTCAGCTCAAAACTGGAATAGCCGAAACCATGGCGGGTGATGTAAGGGGCATCGGCTCTTACTGGCAGCGGGGTTGGTGACCAGAAGGCTCCACTGTCTTCGTCACGCAAATAGAAAGCTTCGCCACTGCAATCGCTAAGGGCGTCATTATTCCAGGGTGTGAGTCGGAACTCGTGGGCATTTTCACACCAAGTATAGGCTGAACCACTTTCCGAAACGACTGTTCCAAAAAACTGATTAGCAATAACATTGGACCAGGGCGTAGGAGTTACCTTTGAAGATGAGGTCGAAATAATGTATTCGCGGCCGTCTTGTGAAAATCCACCTGTCCCATTTGAAAAGAGTAAAGGCTCACTTTCGAGATGTCCGGCGGACGACTCCGCTGCCCGACTCGGTACGAGGGCAGGAATAAGGGCTGGAATGCGTCTTCGACGAGAAAGCTGCTCGGCTAGAGTGCCATTGCTATCGGTGAGAACAGTGCGGGCTACCGTCTGCAGAAGGATGCGATCCTCTTCTGACATCTGTTCGGACCGTCGGACAAAAATGCTGCCTGGCCTTTCAATCGGATGAGCATGAGTGCTGGCGGCAACGAGTTCCTGAATGCGTTCATTGAGATCCTGTCGATAGCCTGAATCATCTTCATTCCAAATCACAAGATCAACAGCGAGGCCCATCATGTGCCAGTAGCCATGAGCCTGGATCAGCTGTCGGACGATATCGGTTTTACCGAGATTGCCAATCCGCAAAAGCACGATAGGCAGATCTCCGGATATTCCATAGCCCCAGAGGCCGGACTGACCATGGCGATTTTTGCTGAGAATGGCCGGACTCGAACGTCTCAGTGAATTCGTATAAAGAATGGAACTAGTCAGGCGGCCGTAAAGTTGCGCATCGGCTTCGGTGATATTGAGTTGTCTTAAAACCACCTGACGATGGGTCCAGGCCAATTCAAAAACCCGATCGGCAACATGACGATCATGATATTTATCCATCAATGCCAGGGCATCGTCCCGAGTCTCGCCAATTCCGGACACGATATGCACTCGCACGGTCTCTTCGGGCCTAATGACAATACAATGACGAATGGCCACAATAGGGTCCAGCACCGAGCCCTGCTGTCCACTCAGCGGCGAGCCTTCGGTACCGGGGCGCATGACTATGGGATCATGGATGGAACTGCCTCGACCAATAAAGCGCGAGCGGTCTGTTTCATAGGATGCTTCGCCCAAGACGTTGCCATGTACGGTCATCAGATGCAAAAGCGTCGGTGTTTTTTCCTTGGTTGAACGCGGCCTGCGAGTACAGAGAATGGCTTGCTTTTCCGGCAAAATCTCGGTTTGAACAAAGAGATTGCTGAAGGCTGGGTGGGCTTCGTCTACGGCTGGTGGAACGAGTACGACCTCGGCATAGCTCGTTAACTCGATGGTGCGTGTCACTGAAGAAAGATTGGTGATACTGAAGCGGCGAAGCTCAATGTCATCTTCTGGTGAAACGGTGATCTCGGTGTGCGTTTCCAGGTCATGGTCCCGGCGACGAAATTCGGCTCGTGCTTGGGGGAAAATGGCTTCGTAGTGGGAGGAATCTTTCAAAGAGGGTTGATGAGTCGCCGACCACATGTCGCCACTGGCGAGATCGCGGATGAAACAGAACGTTCCCCAGTCATCACAGGTGGGGTCTTCCCGCCAGCGTGTGACGGCCAGGTCTTTCCAGTGACTGTAGCCGCCCCCTGCATTGGTGACCATGACCGTATAGCGCCCATTGGACAGGAGATGCACTTCGGGACGAGGAGTGTTCGGGGTATCGATCACTCGCAAATCTGCTTCGCTATCGCGGCTCATTTGCTGCGCTCCTAAGACTTCAGGTGCATGCGGGTAGAGTCGCGTGACTTTAGGTACGCGTTCGTGAAGGAGGAGCTCAGTGGCCTTCATTAAAGGATTGGCCAGGAAACGCTTTTGCATGAGGCGATTATGCAGATGATAGGCCAGAGCGAGAAAACTCATGCCTTCATGGTGAGCCATGAACGAACGGATGATAGCATGGGATTGTCCGTTCTGCAGACGGCTTGGGGTATAATCGATCGCTTCGTAGAATCCGTAGGTGCTTTCAAAACCCTCGCTTTGCATCCTCAAGAGGTTAGCACAGGCTTGATCTGGAACGACCATAAGCGCCATGACCGAAGCATAGGGAGCAATGACTAGATCGGCGGCCAAGCCTCGTTTAAAACCAAGACCAGGAACACCGAACGCACGGTATTGATAATTCAGGTGCACATCGGTGATGTTGTAGCCTGATTCGGAAATGCCCCAAGGAACTCTATGGTCCCCACCATAACTGATCTGCCGCTGTACGGCGGTGGCATAGGTTTGATCGAGCAGGGTGTCTTTAAACGTCGGCATGACGAGCATGGGCATGAGATACTCGAACATGGAGCCGCTCCATGACAGCAGTGTGGCCCGGCTATTCCATGACGTGAGTTGGCGTCCTAAAGCAAACCAATGCTCCTGTGGCAGGCAACCCTGAGCGATGGCTACAAAGCTCCCGAGACGCGCTTCCGATGCCAACAGATCGTAAAAGCCACTGTCGCGTCTATGCTCGCTCACGTTATAGCCAATACTGAGCAGATGCTGCGACTTGTCATACAAAAATTCATATTCCAAAGTCGCCATTTGCTGGGCTTTTTCCATCAATTTATCGATGCTAAAAAGAAAAGCTTCCGCACGTTGCAGCAGATCTTTGGCGATAATTTCCAGTTCGTCCAGCGCCGGCACCTGCCGATCACTTTCGGATCGTATCGCCGCAATCCTATCCAGGATTTCTTGTGCTTGCTGTCCGGATTCCCTGAGAGTCGGAACATTGTGCAGGTTCCCCAAGAGCTGACGCAATTCGCCCGCCTTGCCAGTTTGGGGCAACCCGGCAAGAACCTGCGGGATGGCGGTCCACGGCGCCCATAAATGCAAACTGTTTTGAATTCCTGTTCGATATTGCTGCTCGAAGGCTTTGATCCAAGCTTGCGCTTCTTCGCTCCTGCCGACATCGATAGCGGTCAGGAGTTGAGTGAGTTTGTGCTGAAGGTTGCGCCAATCTGCTAAATTCTTGGGTAAAAGTTCTAAACAGGAAAACAGATTTTCCAGGGATGTTTTGGTCGTCTCCTGCAGTGCCAGCAGGGTATCGCGCAGGCCTTGGATCAGCTGCAGAGGAATGATTTTTTGGTCGGGAATTTCCTTCAGACCTTGACTGAGAGTCAAAAGCAGACCGGCAAGATTGCCACTATCCACCATGGAGACATAGAGGGGGGGCAAAGGCTTCAGACTTTGGGTGTCGTACCAGTTATAAAAGTGACCGCGAAATCTCTCCATTCTATCCATAGTTTGGAAGCTAGAGGATGTTCTTTCTATAAGAGTCGACGCTGAAATATAGCCAAAATCATAGGCTCCGAGGTTGGCGAGGAGAGACAGCCCCATATTCGTCGGCGAAGTCCGATGGGCAACGACTGCAACCGGATACTCTTGAAAATTGTCGGGCGGCAGCCAATTATCTTCGGGGCCGACAAAAGTTTCGAAGAAGCGCCAGGTTTTACGTGAGAGTCGATGCAGATAGGCTGTCTGCGATGGGTTCAGAATAACATCGGTCGAGGGCGTAGGTCGGCTGAGCCAGAAGGCGATAGAAGGCGACAGCAGCCACAGCGCAAGGAAAGGCGAAGCCAAAGCTAGGTCTTGGGGACGAAACACCCAAAGATCGATGAAGAGGATCACGGCAATGAGTGGGCCGATGGGCATGCTCCGGTAGAATTGCTTCATTTCAATGCCCGTTGCATGACTGGGTTCACCGGCCGATTTCCATTCCAGCATGTTTCGCTGCGAAAAACTCATCCGCCAGCAGGAACGGAGGATCGCTGACAGACTGAGAAAGGCTTCAAAAGGCAGGAAAACAAGGGAAAGAAAAGCCTGGAGGAAGTGTCGGAAGAGTGACACGCCGACGGCACGCAGATAGGGTTGCATGGCAATTTCAGGTGGTTTGCGAGTTGCGGCCGCGAGAGTCGTGAGCAACGGTGGTAAAAAAATCATAGCCAGCACAGCATTGGTCAAAAACCAAAGGCTGGGGAGAGCTTCAGAGGCAATCCAGCTGATGGTTAACAAAAGAAAGGTCGCCACTGGTACGAGACTGCGACGGAGATTGTCAAAGATTTTCCATTTTGAAAGCCAGGAAAGACTGTTTTTACGTGGAGTGCCTTGAAGAGTCGGGATAGAGGGAAAGAGCCAGGCCATAATTTGCCAGTCGCCACGAATCCATCTGGATCGACGCTTGACATCTTCGCTATGATGCGACGGAAAATCTTCAATCAGGAGGACATCACTTATCAGGCCTGAACGAGCATGGCAACCTTCCAGGAGATCGTGACTCAGGATCCTATTCTCAGGGAGGATGCAGCCTAGAGCTTGGGTGATAGCATCGATGTCGTAGATACC
>JBGSRE010000057.1:0-6304 GCA_041737755.1 Oligoflexus sp. | reverse complement strand
CCCAAAGCAGCAGAATGGGCCCAAGCTTTGGAACAGTGGCGTTCCCTCAGGAGCGATCCTGGTGCAGTCTATGATAAGGAAATCAGCATTAACGTCGATGCGCTGACGCCGACGGTTAGTTTTGGAACCTCACCCGATCAGTCGCTGCCTATTCAAGGCTCGATACCGGATCCTGGCAGCGATACTCATCTGCAGCAGGCGCTGGCGTATATGGAGTGGCTGCCGGGTCAGAGACTCGAGGGTGTGCCGGTGGATGTGGTTTTTATCGGCAGCTGCACCAACGCCCGGATCAGTGATCTGCGCGCGGCAGCCAAAATTCTCAAAGGTCGGAACGTGGCCGAGGGTCTGCGGCTCATGATTGTTCCCGGTTCGGTGGCAGTGAAGAGACAGGCGGAGGAGGAAGGTCTGGCCAAAATATTTATCGAAGCCGGTGCGGAGTGGCGAGAGCCAGGCTGTTCTATGTGCATTGCGATGAATGGCGATCAACTGCTGCCTGGCCAGTTGGCGGTCAGCACCAGCAATCGCAATTTTGCAGGACGGCAGGGCAAAGGCTCGCGCACCATTCTTGCCAGCCCCTTGACAGCTGCTGCCACGGCTATTCAGGGCAGTCTCACAGATCCTCGCGTGTATCTCATCTGATAGGGAGAGTCCTCATGCAGGCGTTTCAAAAACTTAGCTCATCATTTATTTGCCTTCCCATCGAACATATCGATACCGATCAAATCATTCCGGCCCGGTTTCTGACTCAGACTCATAAGGAAGGGCTCGGCGCGTCGGTCTTCTATGATTGGCGTTATGATGCGACCGGGGCTGTGCGCGAAGAGCATGTCCTCAATCAAAAAGCCGGGCAGGATTTCGAGATTTTGGTGGCAGGCAAAAACTTTGGCTGTGGGTCCTCCCGCGAACATGCAGTATGGGCTCTGCAGGGCTATGGATTGCGGGTCATTATAAGTCCCTCGATCGGCGATATTTTTAAAAGCAATGCATGGAAGAATGGCCTTTTGGCCATTGAAGTTGACGATCGATTCTATCAAAAGATCTGTGAACAGGCAGTGGGTTCACTCTTCGTTGATTTGGCCAAGCAGGAGGTGAAGTTGGCCTCGGGAGAAATTGCGGCCTTTGCCATCGATCCTTTCGCTCGGCTTTGTCTCTTGAAAGGCGTCGATCAGCTCGGCTATTTGCTGGCGATGGACGAAAGTATCTCGGCCTTTGAAAGGAGAGCGTTATGAGTTCAGTTCATATCGTTCTTCTGCCGGGTGACGGGATTGGTCCCGAGGTGGTGGCAAGTGCGGTAGAGGTTCTGCAAAAAGCGGCGCAATTGGGCCGCCTGGAACTGCGACTGGAACATGGTTGGATCGGAGGCTCTGCCATCGATCTCTGCGGCGAACCCATCTTTGAGGAAACTCTGCAGGCCTGTCGGCAAGCTGATGCTGTGTTACTCGGTGCGGTCGGTGGCCCGAAGTGGGAAAAGTTAGCGGGACATCTGCGGCCCGAAGCCGGACTTTTGCGACTGCGCAAAGAAATGGGCGTTTATGCCAACATTAGGCCTGTGCTTGCGAGGCCCAGTCTCGCTTCCTTCACACCCTATCGTCCGGAAATCCTTCAAGGCGTTGACCTTGTGATGGTTCGAGAATTAACCGGCGGTATCTACTTTGGTGAAAAAGGCCGGACCGAGGACGAGGCCTTTGATATCTGCCGTTACCAAAGAAGTGAAATCGAAAGAATCACTCGGGTCGCGGCAGGGCTGGCGCAACAACGCAAGCAGCGTCTTTGTTCCATTGATAAGGCTAATGTTATGGAAACCTCAAGGCTCTGGCGTCAGGTGGTGACTCAAGTCATCGAGCAAGAATTTCCAGAGCTCCTCCTGGAACACATTCTCGTCGATGCTGCGGCGATGTACCTCACGCAAAGACCAGCGAGTTTCGATGTGCTGCTCACGGAAAACATGTTTGGCGACATTCTATCGGATCAAACCAGTACCTTAGCTGGTTCGCTTGGACTCTTGCCATCAGCTTCCTTAGGCGACCGGAGTCGCGGGCTCTACGAACCGATTCATGGCTCGGCGCCGGATATTGCCGGCCGAGGCATTGCCAATCCCATTGGGACGATTCTGAGTGTCGCCATGATGCTACGTTACTCGCTGAATCAAGCTTTGTTGGCAGAAGAGATTGAAAATGCTGTCGCCAAAGTCCTCGCATCCGGACCATTGACGCCTGATTTGGAGCGAACTCATCCCTGCAATACTCGGGAGCTCACCTCTCGAGTGTGTGCTGCGCTCGGCAGAGATTAAGAGAGCCGGATGGAACGAGCTGTTCCATCTGGCTGTTACTCGACTTTCTCTAGGATCAGAGCTATCGACCCGATGGTTTTAAGTTCCCGCTCAGTCGCCCGCCCTCTGCATGCTCATTCGCCCCCTGAAGCAAACTGAAATCACTCTTGTATCAATTGTCCTACAGGCAATAACTTGAACAGAAGTCCAAGAGAACCCAGTGATGGGTACTTGAACGCATCAACACTTTCTCGCATTTGGCAAAGATTCGGCAGAGACGTAGGCGGAGAATTGCTTTTTCTCTGCCATGCAAATCTTCGGCAAATTGACCAAAGACCAGCGCCTCTATCCTTGCTTTTGATTTCGCAGCTTGCTTGCGGATCGTTTTGGATCTTAAACCGGGAAAAATTTGTGGAGAGAATATTTTTTGGAACGATTTGTGCAAAAGGGCTCGTGTCTGTTAGTAGCCTATCAAGCCGAATACCAAAAAGATAAACAGTTCACCCAGCTGATTTTAGGATCATTAAAATGAATTGTAGTAAGACGTTCAGCTTCATTCTTCCCCTTTTGATTGCCATGGCCTGCAGCGATGCTAAGGAAAAGGTTCGTACAGAATACATCGATGCCGATGGTAATGTCATGGGCAGTCCAAATCAAACAGGACAGTTGAATCCCAGCCAGTGTAAAACAGAATTTCAGACCCTCTGTACTGATGTTCAGTCCAAAATTGAAGCGACTCAGCAAGAGATTGATTCGCTCATAAAATTAGGCGATGGGGTCTCTCTCTATCAGGCTCAACTGAACCTTAACGAACTTTTAGAAATTCGCGATTCCTATCAAAAGGGCAATGCCGATGTAACAGCCATAGCGAATCGATATGAAGCGTTACGAGGTATTCTGCTTGCCAGTGGTGATGTGAAGATGATGGGATCTTTGACCTATCAAAAAGAAGAGCTCGCTGCGACCCGGGAAGTTTTTGAAGCTTTGGGTGAGCTAACGATTGATCCGGCGCTTATCCCAGCCAATGCCGGGGAAAAAGCGAAATCTACTGTATTCGAAGTGAGCAAAAACAGTATCCCGTGGGCTGCCTTTTGGTACCCAAAACGGGGCAAGGAAATGTTCACCGATGACAATGCCCCCTTGCAAAAACTGGATCGCTATCTGAACTCCATGAATATGCCAAGCCAAATCGCTAATTGGGAGATGGATCGATTTGATGAGCGAGCGGCAGAATGGGAGGGTCTTTGCGATTCCTGGGCTATGGCTGCCATCTCTACGATTGAACCCAAAAGCAATCAAAAAATTGGTGATGTTGAATTCACCCCCAGTGATCTGAAGGCTTTGGCTATAAAATACTATGAAGGCTATAAACCAAAGATTTTTGGTCGACGCTATCAGGGACTTGCAGCCACCGATGGCATGATTCAAGATCTTCGGCCAGAAGCCTTTCATCGAATCGTCGAGGAGTATATTGGTAAGCGGAAGCAGCCGATCGTTATCGATGATGATCCAGGTCCAGAAATTTGGTCTAAACCAATGTTTCGCATGTCTTTTACCATCAGCAAAGATCCGAACCGTAGTCATGCTTTACTGGTCAAAGCTTTCCCATGGATGACGAGACAACGTGAATTTGTTGATGATGCTCCCACGAGTATCGGCAAAGACTTGGCTGCACCTAGTTATGAATATCGACTCTATTACGCACCGGAGGCCACAGCCAATGGTCGGCTTAGGATTATTGCTGGCGAATGGATTGGGCCAAGCTTGAACTTTCATCCCGATATGGTGTTCTTGCCTCAAGCATCGACCAATCAGCAGCAAGCGAATCCTGAAATGAAAAAGTATCAGACAGAAATACGAAAACTTTTGGAGCAAGTCGGGATGTTTAAATCCTGACCTGTCCAGTAGTTTGGCACTTATACACTTTGATAAGGGTAATTTAGATGAAAACAATCTCGAGTCTATCAGTTTTGGTCCTCGGTTTAGGCGTTTCTGCTTCGGTTTTTGCTGCTGGCTCTAGCAACAGAGGTGGTAGCCAAGAAAGCTCCATGACTTTGCAAGATCTCAAAGGCAAATGTATGGAGTTATCAGCCAATGAGCAGCTGAAACCCTTCAAGGCTGTGGTTAGCTGCAAGCAAGTTGCTACTGAATGGCGTCCATCAGCTCAGCCTGTGGATTCTGTTAAAATTCAAAACACCAAGCAGATTGGTGCTTCCTTCAGCTTGAAAGGTTACGCAGTACCTTTCCAACTAGAAGAAATCGCTGTTAGCCCATCGGAAGCGACGTGTCATCTTTTGGAGCAGTACACGATCACTATTCCAGCAGTTGACTTGGAGCTCGATTGCAGTGCCCTTGAGCAAGTTCAGAACCTCGCTGACCTCTGCGGTCCCGCGATCGAAGAACGCATCTCGGCGGATCCAGCTCTCGCCATCGAAGAAGCAACGGGTGAAACATTCAATACCTGTACAGGGCAAGAGGCTATCCAACAGCCGCAACGCCCTCGCGGCTAGTCGCTTGAGCTAAAGAGTTGACCTGGATATGCGGACGCCGCGAGGCGTCCCTTCTGGGCTCAACTCTTCGCCATTTTCAATCAAAGGAAACGTCCCCGATCATTTGGCAAGTCGATAGCCTTTGGCTCTTGCATTGGCTTCTGAAATAAAACATTCGCGAACTTCATATAGCTCAGCACTCAGCATCGAATCATACCCGGGAGTGTCTTTTGCATAGTAGACGCCTGTGCTTATATTTACCGCCACTGGGCAGGCTGCCGATTGAATGGCTTTACCTGCTTGCTTAGCACCTACCACGGCCCCCGAAGCGAGCTCTTTGCTGCCTTCTTTTATATTCTGCCAGCCGTCCTTAAAATGTTCCTTGAGCTGCTGTTTTTCAGATTTTTCCGCCAACGGACCCTCGGCTTGCGGCGAGGCTTGAGAATGAGCACAGGCTGCCAAAAGGATAAAGGCGGGGATGTGTAGTCTTGTCATAAGTTTGTCTCCGTGTAAAACGTGCAACAGACTTGTCATGCAAGGATTGGGCGAGGAAGCGCTCAGAGGCGGATCATCGTGTCTAATCGGCGTATTTAGAAATCTTGCGAAGGAACCGAGGAAGCTTGATCTCAAAAGACGGGTCAAGTCAGGAGATGAGGCGTAGCGGAGCGATTTCATCAATCGACGACGGGAGTTCAGCTCATTAAAGAGCTGAACAGTGCGCCCACAGCGAGTCGGGACCAAAGATCCCGAGTCCATCGAGTTAATTTGCGTGCTTTTTTAGTTTTCATAAATACCTTTCTTAAATACCTTTCTTGTGAGCCCGTTGATCCGGGCTTCTACCAGACGATCATAGTCCTCTTATATTGCATGAGACCACTGACAATTATTCGATGGGGCCTATGCATTGCCTGCCAGCAGGGCTAAGTCTTTAAATATTCTTGATATCTTCTTGCCCAGTCCCTTAGTGTAAGGATCGGAATTCGTCCTCAGGCGAATCATCGCCGCCTGCACAAAGGAGCTCGCCAACATGTCAGAAGTCATCTCGGGTCTGGAACCTTCTCTCCTCTGGAAGCATTTTGCAGCCATCTCTGCCATTCCTCGAGCCTCTAAAAACGAAGCGGCAGTGGCTCGGTATGTGATCGACGTCGCTCAACAGCATGGCTGTAGCATCGATCGGGATGCAGTAGGCAATCTTTTGATTCGTAAGCCAGCCACAGCCGGGCGCGAAGCGGCTCCTTCCGTCTGTTTGCAAGGGCATCTGGATATGGTCTGCGAAAAGAACGCAGAAACCACTCATGATTTCAATAAAGACCCCATTCGCTTGCAGAGAAGCGGAGATCATATCAAAGCCACCGGTACCACCCTGGGTGCCGACAATGGAATCGGAGTTGCAGCGATCATGGCGGTGCTGCAATCAACCGACATGAAGCATCCGGCGATCGAGGCCCTGTTTACGATTGACGAAGAAACCGGGATGACTGGCGCCAAGAAGCTAGACGGGGGCTGGTTGAACGGAAAGATTTTGCTGAACCTCGATACCGAAGAA
>JBGSRE010000040.1:0-6542 GCA_041737755.1 Oligoflexus sp. | reverse complement strand
GCACCATCGACAAATTTATTGGTGATGCCATTCTAGTTTTCTTTGGCGCTCCTACCGCCACCCCTGCTGCTGAACAAATCGTCAAAGCCACACGCTGTGCGCAAAAAATGCAAGAAGCCATGGAAGAATTGAATAGAGAGTGGGCCAGCACCGAAAAGCATGCTTTTAAAATGCGCATAGGCATCCATCATGGTCCTGCGATCGTCGGCAGTTTCGGAGGCCAGAAGCGTTCCGATTACACCGCCATTGGCCATACTGTAAACCTTGCGTCCCGCATCGAAGGTCAGGCGCAGCCTGGTGAGATTCTGATCACCGCCACAGTTCGCGACTTTATCGCTGAAGACAGTTGGGAGTATGCCGGAACATTTAAAATGAAAGGCGTGGAATCAGAAATGGCACTTTATCGATTGAAGCCACAAGCCATCCAATCAGCAGCGTAGAAAACTAGCCTAGTCAATGATCCAAAGCTCATCAGGCGGCGGAGTTTAACTTTGCTTTAGGCAAGCTTAGAGTAAAGCATGTGTGCTCATGAGTGAGATCGATCTCGAGTTGACCACCGGCTTCACGAGCCAGTCTTTGCGAAAGATTTAAGCCAATCCCCGTACCTTTTTCGCCCTTGGTACTAAAACCCTTTCGAAACAGATTCCTGGCAATTTCTGGCGGTATCTTTGGACCGCCGTTCACGAACAAGATGACATCAGTGCTCTCCCCAGGATTCCAATGAACAGACACTTTACGCTGATCGAGTGGCAGTTCTTGCGTGGCATCGATAGCATTTGCCAGAAGATTTAAAGCAATCTGCTGCAAAGTTCCCTTGGATATCAGCACAGTTTCCGACGGAATATCCAGCTCCAGTTGGATCTGCGACCGACGTGTGCGCGGAGTCAGCAACGGCAGCACGCCTTGAATGGTCTCCTTCGCTGAGCACATTTCGCCCTTTTCAAAGTTTCGATTGACTTCCAATACCGCTTCCGTAATCGCTTGGCTTCGCATCGTGATATAAAGCAAAAGCTGATGCGATTGTATCAAGGCCAGATGGTGAAGGATCGAATCAATCCACTCCGCCGATTCAGAGAGTGCCAGTTGCCAAAAATTTTGTCTTGCTTCATTAGAAAGGGGCCATTGGCAAAGATGCATCCGAAGAATTCTGAGTTCTCGGTACTGAGGATGATTTGAAGGCGGAGCCTTGATCTCGCTCACTTGAAGCAACGATTCCATGGTAAAGCCAGGGACCGAGGAAACCTTCTGCAGGATCGCTTTTAGTTCCACAGGCAAAGGAAGACTGGCCAGAGTAGAGAAGTAATGAGCGGAGGATTCCTTTGCCTCCAGACTCACACCTTGAAAGAGGTTTTTGAGCTCATGACTCACATCTGCCAATAGCTCGCCAAGCTGTGACATCTTATCCAGGTGGACCTGTTCACCAATCCGTCGACTCGCTTCCACCCGTAAGAGAAGGTTTCTAATGCGGAGGCAAAGTTCGTCGATTTGCACAGGCTTAGCAACATAGTCATCCGCTCCGAGGTCCAGACCAAAAACTTTATCTTCGTCACTCGCACGCGCCGTGATGAAGATGACCGGAATATCACTGAGTCGAGGATCCTTCTTCATAGCTTTCAAGACATCTTCGCCAGAAAATTCTGGCATCATCATATCCAAAAGCAGCAAATCAGGCCGCTCCTCTTGCATACTTTTTAAACAGTCGCGGCCTGAGAGGAGTCCATTATAGCGATATCCCTGCAAATCAAGGACTTCCTCGAGCAATTCGACATTCGTTTGATTGTCGTCGACGATGAGGATTCGGTAATGAGCAGGAATCAAGCTCAAAGCTTGCTGAACAGTCGAGTGAATCGGTTCGGGTAAAATTTTCGGAGGAACTTTAGGAGCTTGGATTTCAACATTTTTCAAAGCCGACTCCGTTTGCATCAGAACAGTCCCTGCCTGTGCTTCGGGAATTTCCAATCGTATGCAGGTGCCAGTGCCCAGATTCGATTGCATTTCCAAACGACCTTTTAGGAATGACACCAGACCTTTGACAAGGGGCAGACCCAATCCGGCTCCTTCATAGGTCCGTCGAGCATCGTCTTCTACTTGGGTAAACTCTTCGAAGACCCGGCCTTGTTGGTCTGACTTGATGCCAATGCCTTGGTCCTGAACTTCTATGACAAGAGCATCTCCTTGTCGAATCAATCGCAGTTTTACGGTATTGGGTCGGGAAAGATCGCGAAACTTGAAAGCATTATCCAAAACATTGCGCATGATGCTGAGCAATTTTTCGGAATCCTGAATATAGTCTTGGGATTTTCCATTCAGAACCAGCTCAGAATGGAATTGCGTCGACGGATACCGCTGCAGCAATTCATCAGCGATCGCTTTCAGTCTTTGCTGGAATACCGCTAAGTTAATTTTTTCGGAGTGAAGAATCATTTCACCATTGCGACTGTGCGCTAAATCCATAATGGCATTGACCCGAAGGTGCAGGGTCTGAGCAAGATTCGAGCAAGTTTGAATCGACCCACGGAGATTGTCTTCAAGCTGGCCGTATTTTCCACTCAGAGCCAGTTCAAGAAAGCCCTGTATTCCATGAAGAGGCGTCCGCAGTTCATGTGAGGTGTTTTGGAAAATAGCCGTCCTTTGCTTTTCCTGGTCCTGCAAATCTTCGTGGGCTTTGAGTAAATCAAGGCCAAGCTTTTTTTGATTCACAAAGGCCTGAGCAAAGCGCAAGGCAGATATCTGACTGTTTAAGAATATAAAGGCGGCCAGCCCGTAGGGAGTTATAAAAGAACCAGAAATAATCCCTTTAGTAAGTAGCACGTCATAGAAAATTGACATTCCAAAAAGAGCGCAGCCCACGAGCGAAAGAAGTCCCCCTGTCAAACCCTGCCGATAGGCTCGACTAACATGCCAGATTCCTATAACAACACAGGCTAAAACATAAATTTGGAAGATCGTGAGGTATGCTGTAAAGGTGAGAGAATGCGTAGTGCACGTAAAAAGAAAAAGCAGAGCCCCCGTAAACAAAGTTACTCGATGCAAGATCTCTGGCATTTTGATTGGAAAACTATACCGAATAAAATAGAGGAAGCTCAGTGAACCCAAAGTAAGCGAGGCATATCCGAAAAACATCATCATTTCGAACCAGCCAACACCTTCAAATCCACCCCATTGATAGGGTAAATAGCTTGTGACGACAATGCGCAAAGCAATAATAAAGCAGTGTATTCCCAACGCCGCACTGGCGATATCTTCCCGCCTTTGAAGGAAGAGAGTAATATTCCAAAGACCCATAATAAAAAGAATGCCCAGGCAGACATATTGAGCGAGGAGTTGGCGATGATGCTGCTGGGACAAAGTTTGGCCATAACCTATTCTCAGAGGATACCACTGGCCTGCCTTCTCAAAGAAATTATTACTAATTCGTAATACAAAAGTAAGTGAGGAAGACGACCAATGGGAAGGCAAAGATACTTGCAAAATTCCCTTACTAGGAATCATCAGGTTGCTTTGGGCGGATACGTTGCCAATTTTGAAAATAATGGCCTCAGTAGGTTGGTTCGTCGGGAATATTTCCAATTCTCCGGCCGTCATAGGTTCGCGGAACTCAATTTCATAGCCAGCGGGTGAAGGTCGAAAATTGTCCAAGCGTAGCACGAAGCTGGCAAAACCAACGGCGGGAAATGGTTTGCCGGTTGCCGTATCCATGATGCTTGTCCAACTTTCGCTTGGTTCATATGTGGAGGACCTATTGCCATTCAAGTTGCTTGCACTGAGTTGCTGCTGCCAGTAAAAATCCCAGGGCCCATTGAGCACTTGAATTCTGTTTTGTGCGTTAACTTGAAATGAGACGGATGATGGGGAGTCTTTTAGAGCATTTTCTGCGGCGTGCAGGACTAAGTTTTGGAAAAAAATAAGGGCCACTGCTGCAAGCAGAGCTGGATGAGTTAAAACTTTGAACTTTTTGGCCACTCGAGTCCTTCCCATTCACTTATTATAAAGTGTCCTTCGGTAAACTGCTGTGAGATTTTATGGGCTGAGAAAATTGATTATTTTTGTTGATGTTAATGGGGAGTTATAATTCTTATTTTTTGGTCATCTTGTGCAGGAGTAGGGATGTCAAGCCGTCATTCCCAGAGAGCGCAGCGAACGTCGGGAATCCCCTGTCTGTTCCAAGATAGACGGATGCCATACGCCGATTTCATCGGCTTGGCATGACCGAAACCGTCATTCCCAGAGAGCGCAGCGAACGTCGGGAACCCCTCATCTCAAAAAGCCCTCGCAATCAAACCCAAATCCCAACTCTGCAAAATATTACCCATCCAATCACTATCAGCTTTCATTCCCGATCGCCGCCGACCAAACCCACAGTCTTGGCAAACAACAAAAAAACCACAGATCTCCCCCAACATTCCCCCTCAAGATTTCTTAAACCTCAGACCTTATTAATAAACTCTAGAAATAACCGTTAAGTCGAAAAGCCAAAGGATCACCATAAGCTTAAGCTAGGGTCCAAGGGCTGCCCATTCATTCGGGTCTAAGGTCCTTCGAGAGATGAACAATTTCAAAGCTTCCGGCCTCTCGCATGTATATCCAGCTAAGTCAGGAGGATGATCGTGATCAGAATTGAGCAGAAATCCGTCACAGAAGGATCGAAAAGAGATTTTTCAATCTCTTTCCATGTGAGTATAAGGATTCTCTTCGTCCTCTTCATGATGCCGTTTCTGAATGCATGCAACTGGGGCCAACGCATCAAAGATAATCAGCCACGGGCCATCAAGGGCGAGCTTGACTTGAGTCAATGGGACTTCGAAAAGGATGGTCCAGCTTTCCTCAAAGGGGAGTGGTACTTTATTCCTGGCTTAGTAAAACCTGAAGATTTTAATCCTAAGATGCTTGAGGAAGCAAGAATAGCAAAGGTATTTGGAATGCGGCCCGATCGGGACGAGGCGGGTGTGCCTTGGATTGGTTTAACGACTTGGATTCTTAAAATCAAGCTGCCCAGAAATAATCCTCTACTCACTTTTTCTGATTCAGCAGAATATGTAACCGTCAATAGTTACGCAATAATGATGGAGCCCCCTGGCCAAATTTTGCAACTACGAAGCCCTCAAGAACTTGCCGAAGAATTTGCATTGCGAAGACCAACTCTTCGAGAAAACATGACAACAATACAAGTCAAAGGCAATGAATTAATATTGCTCCGAAATACAAATTTCAGCAAAAACACTATGAATGAGCAAAGCACACCTATATTAGGAAAAAATTCATCAATTCTCTTTAGATCACAAACCATGTGGGCTGAACGATCGTTCCTCATTGGCTGCTATTTCATGCTAGCGGTCGCATGCGCAGGGTACTTTTTCCAAAGAAGAAAAGAACGACTTTATCTTTATGCTTCTTCAATATGTCTTGCGATGGGAACTCGATTCATTGCAACCGAAAGTGTGTTAATAAATACCATGAATTCTGCTGATGATGCGACTCTAACCATGATCACCTACTTTTTAACGCTAGCTGGATCCATGCTTTCGCTGTTCTTTTTGCTTCTCATTCTAAATCAATTAATAAAAACTAAGACCCCATCTAAAGTCCTTTCTGTTCTTCAGATTTCATCATTCATGCTCTTGATTACTGTAATGCCTTTCCACCTGAATCTAAATTTTTTTGAATTTTACATTAGATATATTTTCGTTCTATTTTGGGCAGTTTACACTCTCCTTAACTTTGCAATTTTAGTCTGCACTTTCTTCATAGTCAACAGGGTGCGCAGTTGGTCCCTCTATCTTGGCATCGGAGCCTTCTTTCACCTCGCAGGATTTCTGTGGGATATTGTCGTTGGCGCATCCGGATTCGATCTCCCTTATCTTATGCACTACGGAAACCTAGTCCTTTGCTTGTTTCTCACTCTCATGATCGGCAAGCGCTTTGCCATTACCTACAGTGAGAACGAAAGGCTATTCACCGAAGTTCAAGAAAAAGAAAAGGCACGCACCCTCTTCTTCCACAATACCTCACACGAACTCCGCACTCCACTCAACGGAATCATCGGGTTCATGCAACTCCTCATACAGGGCCGCTATGGAGTCCTCAACAGCACTGCCCAGGAGCAGATTGCCAAGTGCCTTCGGCTTTCCCTTTCTCTCAAAAATCAGGTCAACACTATCCTTGATCTTGCCAAAAGCAAAAAAGGTCAGATGACTTTAAGCAACAGCCTTATAGCGATCGATGAGCTTGCCACAGAGATCGATGATCTTGCTGCGGGTTTAAAACTACGCAAAGCAGATACTGACTTTTCATTTATCAAATTTTGGAACGAAAGCAACAAAACACTTATCAGCGATCGTGAAAAGCTCAGCATGCTGCTCCGCAACCTGCTCGGCAATGCTTTCAAATTCGCCGACCCGTCTCGCCCGAACCGAGTCTCTCTCACTCTGGAGCGCGTCTCTTCAGGTCTGCACATCGAAGTAAGAGATACTGGCATCGGCATTCCCGAAGATCAGCAGGACAAGGTATTTGAGGAATTTCAGCAGGTAGCTGGTGACGCACGC
>JBGSRE010000540.1:0-7841 GCA_041737755.1 Oligoflexus sp. | reverse complement strand
GTGTATCCAACCGATCCGTTGACTGAGCCTTCCCATGTGATTGAATTGGACAGTCCCTGATTCCAACTGTATTTCAATTGATCGGTTGCTGAGCTTTTAATACTGCGCAGCTGTCCGCCCGAATCGTAGCTCACATTTCTTTCAATTCCCGGAGCTGCTACCATGCTTAACCGACCAAATTCATCGTAGGAAAGATTAATCAAGGAAGTATCGGGAAACGTCGCTTTGGTGAGTTCATCATCCAAGTTGTACTGCCAGTTCCATTGAAAATTGGCGCCGGCAATGATGGGCTCCATATTAGCTAGGAGTTGATCCTTTTTATCAAATGTATAAGCATAGACCTGAGCATTAGGCAGGGACAAGCCTACAGCATTACCATTGGCGTCATACGAATAGCCCAGTGTTTTGCCGTTGGCCAAAGTCACAGTTTTGATCCGTCTTGCCTCATCATATGTAAATTGAGTTATTTGACCCAAGGGATTCTTTAAACTCGTAATTTGCCCTTTTGAGTCATAGACCAGCGCCGCAGAACGAGCTCCTTGACTCATCGCTGTGAGTCTTCCTCTTTCGTCATATGCAAAGTTGCTGGCAACAAGATCGTCAAACTTATACTTTGTTGGTCGACCCAGAGTGTTAAGGGTGGTAGTCGCTGTTCGACCAGAAGGTGACTTTTCGATCATGGTATTGGTAGATTTTCGATAGCTCATTGTAGTGCTACCAAGGCCTTCATACTCTATAGATCTATTGAATGTCGTGAGTGTGGTTGGATCAGCTTTGCTTGCAAAGGAAGCTTTTTCTTCAAACTTAAGTGCGGAGGCAATACCACCACCATTCACAGGGCAGTTCGTGATCTCACAGGGACTGCTTCTTACTTCTCCGAAAGACTTGAAAAGAACTCCCTGAAATTCTAAGTGAAAAATCGCAAATGCCGATCCTCTCGATGACTGGGTCCACCCTATCGGGAGTCGGCTTTGCCCTTGATCCTCACATGCTTGCTCTTGATCGTCCATGCGACTTGGCTTGGAGCACAGACGACTGATGCCCGAGAGAGCATCGTCCAGAGTTTCGTTGATCAGAGGGCCCAAAACCCCAGTCTCTATCAGTCTCCCCCCATAAACCACATCGTGCCAGCCTTCAATACCATCACCTTCGCAGGTCAGTTTGAAGAGATCAATCTTCGACTTATGGCCAAGCCAGACGAAATCTTCAAATTAAATGAAAACGATGCAATCACCGTCACAGGATTTAAGCTGGAGCCGCATCTGGCTCTGTCTTTGAAAAACATCTGCTTGGGTTTTTCCATCATAAGAGCCAAATATGCGGAAGAATATCTTCTGAAGTATCCCAGCGAGTCCTTCGAACAAAGACAAAAATCCAATCTAGAGACCAGTGGACTCGGTCTGAACGTAGCATTCGTACCTTTTACCAAAATTCACAAGAAACTTAAACTGGCCTTCATCCTATCGGGACAAAACCTTAATGTGAAGCACTCGCTCAGCTATGTGAAAGCCTCGAATGGACCGGTTACGATCGAACAAGCAGAGATGCAAGACTTTCAATATGCGGTGAACAACTACTCGGCTGGAGTAAATCTCAGTTGGTTTGTATTCAAACATTTCGCCATTGTCCCATGGATGGACTATTCCATGACCGAGCTCGGTGAGGCCCAACGCATCGCCAACAAAAGTCGATACACGGATACAGCTCTTAAACCTATCATGGAAAATGATTGGGATCTGTTCTTCCAGAGCTATCCAAAATTTCGCTATGGATTGGATTTTGCGGTTCAGGTCATTGGCCTTGAAGTTAGGATCGGCGGCCTCCTGGGCTCCTTGGCCAGCCTGAATAAATCAGTCGACTATATCGAGGATAAGTCGATTGTTCTTAGCGTTTCGCTTGAGCAAAAAGGCAATTGATTACTTGCTAAGGAGTCGCAAGCCACCAACACTTTCACCCCAACATCAGACAGGCTCTCGAAAATAAATTTTGAAATCATGAAAGTGAAAAGAGTTAAAGGCTCTGGCGGGCTTTGAATAGTGAGAAGAATTATCATAATAAGCTTCAGTAATAATTAGAATAAACTCTTCTCTCAGAAGCTCATTGGCGAGCTTTCCAAGCAAAAAATATTTTCCCATCACCTGCTGATATCCAAATTGGGGGATATCCTCCAATTCCCAAGAGGCTCGACACTTGACAGCCTTATGGCCGACGAACAATATTCTCCCAACTACATTCCTAGAGGATTTTATGCGCCACACTATCTTTTCGTCTTTCCTGGTTTTATTGACACCCTCTTTTTTTGCTACTTCTGTTTATGCTCAAGGCGTGCCCAAGCCTGCTCCGATCTATGCGGATGTTGAGTCGATCGTCACTGAGAATTGCGTTGGCTGTCACAGTGCTGACATTGCCTTAGGCGATGTTGTTCTGGACACAGAAGACAATCTC
This sequence comes from Oligoflexus sp., assembly GCA_041737755.1. Lineage (GTDB taxonomy): Bacteria > Bdellovibrionota_B > Oligoflexia > Oligoflexales > Oligoflexaceae > Oligoflexus. The sequence continues at coordinate 5,396 of JBGSRE010000540.1, read as the reverse complement.
AAAGCTTTGAGTAAAGAAGCCTTAGCAGCGGTGAAGGCTGGACTGATGCCTGCTGGTGACGAAGGATTCAAGGATACTGCCGATGGTCTTTTGCTCATCCAGTACCTTGAAAGTCTCCAGGTTCGTGCTGTGGTCTATTCGGATGTAGCACCTATTCTGCTCGCTAACTGCCTCTCTTGTCACAGTGGAAGCTCGGCTCGCAAAGGCATTCGCTACGATACGGAAGCGCTAGCGATTCGCAATGCATCACGCTCTATTTCCGAAGTTTCTAGGAGTCGCATGCCTCCTCGCAAACCAAACTTTAAAGCGAGTGCCGAAGGCCAATTGCTCCTGAGCTGGTTCCAAGCACCCCTGCCAACTCCAAAGCCTTAATTGAGCAGGCTCTTAGAATATAGGACGAGCCCAAATTCTTGGGCAGTGCCTTGGCGTCTTCGGGAACTACTGAAGCAAGCTTTTCGGCTGACTAAGGCTGCCAGGTGCAGCGGAACCCGAAGGCCAAATTCGTGGTCAGCTTGTTGTCGAACAGGCCGGCCGCGAACGCGCCGGAGTTCACGCCACCGTTCCAGAACAGACCGCGTAGCATAGCGCCCCCGCTCCCGTTCGGACCAGGATGGATTCGGCCAATTCCTTGTTGCGAGCCCCATCTGTCCGTCCACCAAGGCTGAACACTATTAAGAGGGACAAGCTGAGCTTTAGGCGTGCTTGCTGTACCGGTAATCACATTGTATTCATAGTATAAAGCCTCTGCCGGTGTCGGCTTATCGGCATCGTTAAAATAGTCGACCCAGTTCCAGAGATTGCCGCCAATATCCCAAATGACCGAAGCATTCGAAAGAGTGCTGGTTCGACGTTCGAGAAAGGTGCCGGTGCTGGATCCAGTGCAATCCGTCTCAACATAGGCATTGGCATCATCAGCATTGGCAGCACACGCTCTATTTGGATTGTTATCGCTATGACCGCGGCGCAAGGTGCCAGCACCGACGGCGCCGTTGCTCCAGTTTGAACCAACATTGGCCAGATTCGCTGCTAAGCTCATCCACTCTGGGTTCGTAATCAAGCGATAGCCTTTGCCAAGGCTAGCACAGGCACTCAGAGCCGTGGTTTGCGAGGTGTTACCCCAAGGTACGAGACCTGCCTGAGAAGTGGGAACATTGCCAGTATTTGCCGCCTGGTATTTTTGCACGCAGAACGCATTGGTCCCGTAGATACTATCGCCGGGCACAGCGATCCAGGTCCCACCAGCAAGCCTACTGCAGTTTAAGGACAGGCTGCTCACTTCCCGGAATTTATTGCCCGTGGCATCCCCCACGGTTAGAAAAATTTTGATAGACTTCTGCGCAGACTGGATTTCTCCTAAGCTGGAAGCCTTGAGCGTAATAGCAGCGTGCCACTCAGGGCTGGTCGGCAGCTCAGCCGAGAAAGCCGTCATCGAGTCTGCACCTTCGACCTGATAGGTCCAGGTCTTCGTCGTAAAACTGCTGATATCAATTTTGCTGCTCGTCACCTGATCACGGAGTCCGCAATTGACGATCGCTTCTGGGCTTTCAGCAGTAGCAGCTTTGGCTTCGGCACAAATTAAATAGGAGCCAGAGATATTCGCTGGCGGACTTACCATCTCGTTGCTGGAATCAGCAGGCTCCCGGACCAAAGGCTCAGAGCTCGTAGTATTTTGATTTGAAGGATCGCTGGCTACGGCTTCCGTCTGTTCACTCTTCAGTATAGCTTTCGAATGTTTCAAACCAACTTGACTGCAAGAAACGCTTGCGCACATTATAATTATTACTACTAGGGTCGGTAGTTGTAATATTTGGCTCATTTCGATCACCTCATGTAACAGTAATGATCGGCAATTGAGCGAGATAGATTGATACAATTCTTAAAAATCAATATTATTGATATACTACCCAGCGCTTGCACATGTCGGTGCAAGCGCCTGACGCGTGGACTTACGGCAAAGCTATTCATCGCTAACCCCGCAGCCGAACATTCTTGACGAGACGGCTGATAATATTCACCAGATTCCGCTTTTTGATCGGCTTGACGAGATAGGAATCACAGCCAGCCTGGATAGCCGAATCAATATCCGTTTGCAGAACCGATGAAGTGAAGGCAATCACCACCGCACGAGGCAATTGTTCGGCTTGCTCATGCTGACGAATCAACAGCGTTGCTTCGATACCGCCCATCACTGGCATATTCAAATCCATAAGCACGATATCAAAATTGCCTTGGCGAAAGGCTTCCACTCCCTTTTGTCCGTCATCGGCGAAGGTCAACTTCCAAGGAAATGATTTGAGATAGATGCGAACCAGATCATGATTGTCTTCGGAGTCGTCCACATAGAGGATGTTAAGAGGGCGATCGGTTCCTTCATCACTGGTAGAAACCAGCGATTGACCTTTTTTCCAGCTCACAAAGAACCGTGAGCCCTGACCCAATTGGCTTTCAACTTCTAGCTTAGCTTGATTGAGGGCGATAAACTCGCGACAGAGTCCGAGCCCCAGACCTGTCCCCCGTTCATCACGAGTGCCTCTTTCGGTGAACCAGCTATCCCGTTGAAAGAGTTGGTCGATATGCGAAGGACTGATACCGACGCCGTTATCTTCGACCATCATGAGAATCTTATCCCGGTCTTCGGTTGCACGACAAAGGATATAGCCTTCTTCGGATCGAGTGAACTTGATGGCATTGGCAACCAAGTTACGAATCACTGTCGATACCATCATCCGATCGGCCAGCACCCAAATATCAGGACTCAATTGAATATCCAGTTGGATACCCTTGACCTTGGCATTGACTTTCATCAGATCGAAGACTTCCAGGACGATGTCGCGCAGGTTGTGATTCTCCCACTTGACTCGCATGCCCCCGGTTTGAACCAAAGCCCACTGCAAGAGGTTTTCCAAAAGACCATGAGCCTCTTCGGAAGAGACGGAAATTTTGTCGACCATCTCCCGCATTTGATCGGTCCGCAGGGAGTCAAAGCTGTCACTGATAATGCCGCTATATCCTTTCAATGCATTGAAAGGACTTTTCAGATCATGCGCAATGATGGAAAAAATGCGGTCCTTGGTAGCGTTGTTCCGTTCCAAAGCTTTATTCGATTCCGAATACTTTTCGATGATATCCTTCAGATCTGCCGTCCGCCGCTCCACTTGGCTTTCTAGATCGCGCACGGAATCTTTCAGACGCCGGGTCATACTGCTCATAGAACGGGCCAATTGGCCGATTTCATCCTCTCGCTGAGCATGCAAGACTTGCTTAAAATCCCCGGTTTCCATTTGCGCTGCAGCCGCATTCAATTGCAAAATCGGCCTTGTGACCTGTGATCCCACGAGAAAGCTAAAGCTCAAGACCACAATCACCAGCATCAGCAGTGCTAGGACCAAACTCGTGGCAGAGTCCTGCAGCAAAGGCTGGTAGTTTTTTTCCTGAGCAATAGCGACGATGATGCGATCATCGACGCGGGCCAGCGCAGCAAAGACCGATCCACTCGAGGCTTGGACGCGCAAGTGCTGACGTTTTTGCAAAAGTTCCAGGGGACCAAAACGGTCTTGCAAGGCCTGCATTGTGCAACGCAAAAGACAATCCTGGTGCAGAAAAACATTCTGATCGGGGCCGCTCGAGGCATAGAGACGATCATTGGCAAAAGGGGAATGAGCTAATAGAGTGCCGTCGGCCTTCATCACGAGCAGCGTGGCCCAGCGATCCAGCGCGATGTTTTTGAGCTGCTGCTGCATCGTGAGATCTTTCGCCTCGGGATCCCTGTGTTCAACGGCGAGCAGAGCCATAGAAAGAGCTTTGTCCGCTGCCTGCTGAGTCATATTGCTTAAAAATCGATGGGATTGCCTCAGCGAAAGCCAGGAAACAAAAAAGAGGATGACCAAACCCACTCCTAGGAGATGAGCCGTCAAATAGATTTGAAGTCTGTGGGGTTGCCACCAAACCTGCATGTCCTACCTCCGCAATTGAGGTATCGGTCAGGCTTTGGAAGGCATCAAGGAGACGATTTTGGGTACCAATGCAGGATTCAGACAAATTTTACCTTTAAATCAGTCAGATATCTCTGCATAGCTTTGACGAGGTCGCGGCATATATCATACTTACGCTCGCTGGCGGCTTGCTCCAGTTTCTTGGCCATTTGTCCGAAATCAAGCAAGCCATAGCCGGCTGCATTGCCGCAAATCTTATGACCCAATTGACGCATTGATTCGAAATCTTTTTTCTCAAGTGCCGTTTCGGCTTTAAGCATGTCATCTTCGCGATTGGCGAGGTACCGTGGAAACATGGCTTCCAGCTCCTTATCGACTTCTACTAACATTCAGCCCTCCTTGCTGACACACTCCAATGAACTTCGATCTATTATAGCTTAGGTCCATCGTCTCTAAAACATTCGCATTATGCAATGACTGGCATGGCAGTCCAAGACAAGTTAAGCTCTGAGCCAGGCTGATGCGAAGCTGAAGTTGACAAAGCTATTGGAGCTTCTATAATTTGCAAACTTTTCTGGTGGCGGACCGCCTTGTGCCGTCTGCTGCCTAAGCTAGGTATTCAGCAAAGCGACGAGCCAAAAGACTGCTTGGGACCACAAACAGCGTCGTTTTGCCTTAAACAGAGGTTGATATGAAGGCTCTTGTCGAAGAAGTCAATACAGTCCAACGCCGTATTAAGGTGGAACTGTCTGCCGTTGATGTCAAAAGTGCTTTTGATTCCGTTTACCGGAAGTTACAGCAAAAAGCCCGAATCAATGGCTTTCGTCCTGGCAAGGCACCCTTGAACGTCATCCGTAAAATGTACGGAACTTCGATCGCTTACGATGTGGCGGATCAATTGGTTCGCAATCACCTCTTCAGTGCTATCGAGCAGCAGGCAATACGCCCAATTGCCGCTCCAGTTCTGGAGACGATGGATCTCCCAAAAGAAGATACCGAATATGCTTTCAGCGCCTTGGTCGATATCCTTCCCGCCTTGACGATCGAAGGCTACAAGAATTTGCAGCTGGAATGCGCCGCATCTGAAGTCGCAGATGCTGATGTCACTCGCGAACTGGAAGTTATTCAGCGCCGTCACGCCAAAACTAAAGATGCCGATGCTGAGACTCCAGCAGGATCCAATCATATCGTTACAATTTCGCAAAAAGCTCATATCAACGATGAAGTGTTCAGCGAATTCACTTTTGACAGCGTACCTGTCGAGTTGGGTAAAAAATTCCTGCTGCCCGAGCTGGAAGATGCTCTCGTTGGCATGAAAGCCGGCGAAGAAAAAGACCTTAAAATCGCTGTTCCTGAGCATGTGAATGACAAAAGCAAAGTCGGCCTGTCGGCTGACTGCAGAGTCAAATTAGAAAAGATCGTGGAAGTCGTGCTTCCCGAAATCAATGATGAACTGGCCAAAGA
>JBGSRE010000900.1:0-5649 GCA_041737755.1 Oligoflexus sp. | reverse complement strand
CCTGCAATCATGAACATTTCCATGGTTCCGATCGGCATAAGATCCTCCTCGTTTCCTCAAATGAATAGCACATGTATCGGCAAAATCACAAAAAAATTGAGTAAAAAAAGATGTTTACGTTTTTTTTAGGCTTGCTTCCAGGGTTTTTATTCAGGATTTGGCCAACCCTCCTAATCGACTGAAGTCTTAAGGCGTTCGGATCAAATTCCAGGAACCGCGTCCTTGTGAAATCTTGATAGACATGGCATCTCTTGGGTTCTTTTCTTGTGCGAAACAGTGTTGGACCGAGGACGCGAAAATGACTGGAAAACCGAAGATTTTGTCAGCCGATTTAGCCCAACTGCAGCGCGCTGGGCGTGCTTTGCGAGCTGGGCAACTCGTGGCAATTCCTACGGAAACAGTCTATGGACTGGGTGCTGCAATCGATCAAGAGGAGGCTTTGCAGGCAGTTTTTACCTACAAACAGCGTCCCTTTGAAGATCCGCTTATCGTCCACGTTCTGGATGCGAGGCAGGCGGAAGCGCTTTGGCAAGTTCCGGCAGAGACTCTGAAAATCGCCCGGGTACTGATGAAGTCTTTTTGGCCAGGACCACTCACTTTAGTGGCTCGTTCTCAGTCCCATGTTTCGCGATTGGTCCGAGGCGGCGGCGATACTGTGGGCGTGCGCTCACCTCAGCATCCCATCGCGCGAGCTTTGATTCAGGAGGCAGGCGTGCCGATCGCGGCACCGTCGGCTAATCTTTTTGGTCATGTCAGTCCCACTCGCGCTCAGCATGTGGCGGATGATTTCTATGATCGAGAGCTATTGATAGTAGACGGTGATGATTGCGCCATTGGCATCGAGTCCACGGTGGTTATTTTGGAAGATGAAGCTCAGCTTCGTCTCCTTCGTCATGGAGCGATCAGCGAATCCCAGATCCGAGACGCTTTGCTGCAAGAGGGCCTCCAGGTGTCCATCAGCAGCAAGCAACCGGGACAATCCAATCGCAAAATTGAAGCACCGGGGCAGTATCTCAGGCACTATGCTCCGCGCACGCCGGCTTGGATGCTTAGCCCTTTGAAGCAACTGCCTGACGGAGTTATGCCAAAGGAAACTCTGCTCCTTAGCGGTGCCGCCTGTTTGGATTTTATGGGGCGATTTCAAGGCGAAGACCAAGCCTTTCGCTTCTATTTTGATCTCTCGCCAGCAGGTCAGGCGTCTTTTGCGGCTCATATTTTATTCCAGCAGCTGCGGGCTCTGGAAACTCAGCCGGAAAACCAACTGCTCCTTCTGCCAGAACTCAATCCTCATAAGGCCGACGAACAGGCACTTTATGATCGAATTTTTCGAGCTTGTGAAGGCAAACGGGCCTATCTTACCCAAGGTGTGCTCTGCCTTTGCTGAGCGAAAAACGCCAGCCTAAAAGCATACAGTTTGTCGTGACAAGGGGAAGACTTTCACGAGCGCGAATTTTTACTTTTGCTGCAGCTGCTGCTTTTCAATCCAGGCATGGACATCATCATGAGCACGAATCGTGACGATGGTACCTTCTTCTTCATGTTTTTCTGCCAAAACTCGGGCTCGTTCGCGAATCATGCCGAGTAATTTACCTTGGCTATAGGGAATCAAGACGCTTTTATCGATCATGTTCTCTTCAAAGAATCCAACAATAAGGCCATGGATTCGATGAATATCGTCTCGATTGCGTGTGGAAATAAAGATGGCTTCGGGATACTCGACTGCCAACTCATCGATTTGCTCTTGCGTGAGTTGATCGATTTTGTTCAGTACCATACGGCGAGGCGTTTGGTCGGCACCAATATCCGCCAGGACCGATCGGGTCACTTCCAATTGCGAACGAAAGCTGGGATCTGATGCATCGACTGTGAAGAGCAGGAGCGAAGCATTGAGGGCTTCATCCAAAGTGGAACGGAAAGAAGCGACCAAATCATGAGGCAGCTTTTTGATGAAACCCACCGTATCCGAAATTAAAATGCGTGGCGTAGTTTCAGGAGTCAGAGCGCGCACCGTGGTATCCAGGGTAGCGAAGAGTTTATCCTCGACCAGGACTTCACTGCCCGTCAGCGCCCGCATTAAAGACGACTTGCCAGCGTTTGTGTAACCGACGAGAGCCACACAGGATGATTCGCGGCGATTGGCCCGCCGGGTGGTTTGCTCGTGACGAATGGATTCCAATTGCTGCTTCAATTCGGCGATGCGATCGCGAATGCGGCGACGATCCAATTCATGCGCCGATTCACCGGCACCCTTGGCACCTATACCGCCACCCTGTCGATCTCCCCCGACATGGGAAGCGCGCAGACGAGGGGCAAGATAGGCAAGCTTGGCAATTTCGACCTGAAGACGGGCTTCTCGACTGCGGGCGTGGCGGCTGAAAATTTCCAGAATGACACCACTGCGATCGAGGACCTCAACGCCCATGGCCTCTTCTAGGTTCCGCAGTTGGGTGGGCGAAATTTCACTATCGAAGATGACGACGGTCGCCTTATGAGTCGGCGGGGATCCTGCAGGGGTCTCTTCCTCCGCCTCCATCTCGTCTTCCGCATCGTCCGTGCCAGAGCCTTCTTTGATAAAGCCTCGCACAATACCAATGCCACCTGTCCAAACGGCTAGCTCTTTCAGCTTTCCTTCACCGATTATGGTGCCTGTGACGATCGATTTTCTTTTTTGCGAAACGCGACCCACGGTCTCAAACCCTAAAGTCGAGCAGAGGCGTTCCAGCTCATTCAGGGAAGCGTTGTGCTCGGCATCCGAGACTCCGGGAAGCTGGACAGCGGCGAGTATAGCTTGAGGCTTTTTTTTATCATTGAGATCGTGGCTCATGGCGTTTCCTTACAAGTAGACCGAAGCCCTCTTGTATACGATTCAACGGGAAAACTTAACGGGCCAAAAAGACGTGATTGGACCTCGGAGAGGGTGCGCGGAAAGTGGCTACGCTGCGGCTCACTGCAGCTTGGGGCAGGCCGAGGATTCGCCCGTTTCGACTGCTGCTATCTGACTTGAAAATGCTGTTGAATAGAACGAAGGGGAAATCAACTTGTGGCAAGCGCACGCAATCCTCAATTGTTCTGAATGAATCAAAATTCCTTTTGGAATGACCCGCCGTGAAGAACTTCATTTTGGTATTTTTTAAAACTGTTTTCATCGCACCGTACACCGGTCTTTGCGCAAAACACGGCAATTTACTGTTTTTGTCCACGACGAGTGATTCAGTTAGTTACCTTGATAGGACCTTATTGCGAATCTAAAGGCAATTTCTTGTTAACATTTGACAGTCGCTTCAAGCGTTCAGTAAAGTGCCTTTCAACATTCCGGGAAGATTTACTTGGGATCCATGCTTGAAGCCTCAGCAAAAGCTGGAGATATCAGTGCCACCGCGCGCTGTATTCTTTGGTGATTTTGTGCAAGCCGGCATCCTTCCCGATCAGCATTTTAAGCTAAGATTGGAAAACCCGTGCAAAAGAAACTAGGTTCCGCCTTTCTGAGTCATTCGCTCTGCTTTGGCCTCTTGATAGCCGGTAGTCTAGTCAGTTGTCAAAAGCGCTCATCATCGCCTCGGCCTGTGATAGAGAAAGATCCGACGGGATTGATTATCCCGAACCAACCATTGCCACCCATCAGCTCGGTGGAGGGATCGGTGCTTTGGCCGAACGGGCAAGTGTCCTACACGATGAAAATCAAAAATCGTTCTTACATGCAGGTCAACGGGTTAGTCGCGCCTGCCAGCTACAGTCGATTTCTGGAACAGGGCAGCCCGGTACAAAATACTGAGGTAAAGCAGCAGATTCGCCAAGATTTGCTAAGTTCCCTGTCCCAGCTAGAAAAGCAGGTAAAAGAAGAGTTTTTATTGAAAGAGATCGTCGCTGAGACGGGTTATTACTCGATGTGGATTCCCTATAGCGAAGACCTCTGGAGTCGTCTGCAAAGTGTGACCCAATTGCCTCTGCCACTGACCCTGGAAGCCGTCGCCAGTGATCCGCAAGAATTGGCCCGCATTCAGCTTCAATCGGAGCAAATCAACAAACTGATCGCCTCGTCCAATGCCAAAGACAGCACGGATGGCTTTTCCGGCTTGGTTCGCATTGGCGTCACCAATGAGTGGCTCGAGGCTATCGAAAGAGAATTGGGCGAAAGACCCGATGGATCTCTGGTCAAAGTAGGCATCACAGATACAGGGATTACCTATAATCATCCTTCCTTCCAAAATGCTGTGGGCCAGCCCCGTATTGCTTACATGAAGGACTTTACCCAGGAGGGGAAAGTTTATTTCCCTGATACGGCAAAATTTACCGTTCGACTGGGCAACGCTCAGGAAGCTCAGGCACTGGGTGCCAAGGAAGAAAACCTGCTGATCGCCGAAGACGTTTCGGGCCATGTCAATCCTGTTGCAAGCACCCCTGCTGCGGACGGAACAGCTCTCATTGTCGTAGCGAAGGAATCGCCGATGCTGGTGCCTGCGGATGTTCGTTTGGCAGTGCAGGCAGGCGCAGTGATCAAGTTGGGCTTTTTGTCCGAGTTGGCTTTCAACGGAGCCAAAGGCGGCGATTTCGATTTGAATCGAAACAGCAAAAAAGATGACCTTCTGGCCCTGCTCCTGGTCGTTCCAAAAGAACCGAGCTCTATGACGGAACGCAAGGTTTACGTTACCTTGGACGCAGTCGGAACTTTGGCGAGTGATAACTCGGTGACGGTAAACTCGGCATTAAACCTGCTTAAAGCAATTCCACTGCGTGACTTCAACAGCTCACGTGATGTGGGGCAAGCCTATGCAGAAAAATTTGGAATTTCATTGGAATCACTGAAGTTAAAGTCCCAAGTGGATGGCTTGGATGTTAATACCATCGCTGCAAGTCTGGTCGGTTACGATTCAGGAACTCATGGTTCTCATGTTGCCGGCATCGTTGGTGGTCGTAAAACGCTGCTGAATGATAAGGATCTCACCCTGGCCCGCGGTGTTGCTCCGAATACCATGCTTTATTCCGATCGCGTGTGTTCTAACACCCGCGGTTGTTCCGCTTCCGCCGCCATACAGGACCTAGCTTTGCAGGCTAAGGTCGATGTTATCAACATGTCTCTGGGTGGTTTGAGCAATCTGAACGATGGCTATGATACCCAGTCGCTTCTAATCGATCGTCTGACCCAGATCTCGAATACGCTGTTTGTTATTTCTGCTGGAAACTCGGGACCCGGTTTGCAAACGGTTGGTTCCCCATCCACCGCTCGCCTTGCTTTGAGCGTCGCGGCAAGTGCTTCTTCCGATATCATGGGCCGGCAGAGCCAGATTGGAATTCCCACCACGGCACCTGGCAAAGATGAAGATTTTGTGATGTCGTTCAGTAGTCGGGGTCCATTGGGCAATGGTGGTTTTAAACCAAACATCACCGCGCCTGGTACTCAGCTATCGGCTGTTGCTTTGAATCAGCCTGGTCGCTCGGGTACAGCGATCTATCAAGGTACTTCGATGGCAGCTCCAACCGTGACCGGTGCCTATGCTTTGCTGCTGGATATGGCGCGTCGCTATAACAAGAAAAATAGTTCAGCCCCATTGCCGACGGACGTTCTCAGTCTGCGAGCTGTGTTGATTGGTTCGGCCAAGCCTTTCGATGTTAAGACCTTCGATCCTGCCACTCAAATCGCTCGCGATGGCC
>JBGSRE010000896.1:0-5621 GCA_041737755.1 Oligoflexus sp. | reverse complement strand
AGAAGAGCGAAGCCAAGCCGGGTGAAAGACGTGAAGCCCAGTTAAGTCTTGTGCTTAATCCGAAGACCGGGCGGTCATCCGACGAAAAAAAGGCGATGGTTTGAGGATCTCGCTGGCCGGAGTCCAGTGCTGACTTTCTGCTGCCAGCAAGACGACTTTTTTCATAAGCAAACCGCCGAGAAAACCAGGGACACATTGCTGCCGCCAAAGCCAAAGGAATTGCTGAGGCCGCGCGCAGCGACTTTGCTCACGATGGGCAGGCCTTGAAGCTTTTGCCAGGATCCCAAGCGTTGCAGCATGCCGATGGTGATAGCGGCTTCTATAGCACCTGCAGCGCCGAGACAATGGCCTGTGAGACGCTTGGTGACATGCAGGCGATGAGGCTCGTGAAAAATATCGGCAATCGCCTGAGCTTCTGCGCAATCATTGCCTTCGGTGCCTGTGCCATGGACATTAATGTAGTCAATTTCTTCGGCTTGCCACCCAACCCTTTGCAGAGCGGTTTCCATCGTCGCTCTCATCCAAATTCCCCGAGGAGCTGGCTGGACCATATGATGAGCTTCTGATAATGCAGCGTAGCCATGAATCTTTGCCAGCCCCGGTACTGCGTCCGATCTTTCTAGAAGAAATAAAGCGCCCCCTTCGCCGAGGTTGATGCCTTTTCTTTCCCCTGTGAAGGGTTCGCAATAGTCATGGTCGAGAATCTGCAGCGCATCAAATCCAGAGAGAGTCACTCGATTCAAGATATCGATGCCACCCGCAATGGCCACTTTGCAGATGCCAGACCTCACAGCATCGTAGGCCTGTCCGATCGCTTGGGCGGCAGCTGCGCAGCTGGAAGAAAAAGTATAGCTCGGTCCGCGTAAGGGAAAAGCCGATCGCATTTGATCGGTGATCCACGATTGCTGCATGTTGGGCGATAAGAATTGCAGGATGGCTTGATTGGTCTGCCGATGGCTATGGAGAGCGGAAAAAAAACCGTCGATGCCCGAAGTCGTGGTGCCGAGATAAAAACCGATCTCTTCAGGTCGATAGCGGGCAAAGACCTGAGTTTCCTCAGCGAGCTGATCCAGTGTCGCCATCAGTACTTTGCGCATCACCTGATCGGATAGGAGTTCTTCTTCGGCAGTTATTCCCCAATCGCCGAGCGGCAGTTGACCTAAGGGCGCTGCCATCCAGGACGCATAGCGATGAGCGTAGGTGATTCCGCGACGTTGCTCCAGTATCGCTTGGCTCAATTCTTCGAGACGACGGCCAAGAGCCGAGGCAATACTCACAGCTGTGATGGCGACTTCATTATGCAGCATGATTCAATTCGCTAGAGCTTGAGAACTATGATGAATCGCTTGGGCGATGCTATGAACATTCTGCAAAATACTGCGACCGCTTTCGTCATTACGGACCTTAATCGCATAGCGCTTATCCAAAGCGACGACCAACTCTAAAATATCGATGGAGTCCAGACCCAATCCATCTTGAAAAAGCGAAGTCTGATCATCGATACGATCGGGGGTCATGCCTGGGAGATTGGAAACTTCCAACAGCAGCTGTTTGATTTCTCCCTTGAGCTCATCTATTGATTTAAGTTCAGACATAGATCCTCCGGACTGCTTTTTCACTCTATCATGCATCATGATGCAGACGGAGCACCATGAGACTATGGCTGATACCTAGATTGTCGAAGATGTTGTCCAGACGAAAGCCAGCCTGACTCGTCAGACGAAGTATCGTTCGGCTGTCATACATTTTACTTCGTCCATTGGCAATGGTCGTAAAATACGCCGAAGTTTGGAGCAGACAATACGCCGGAACTTTGGGCTGCCGATCCCAAAAAGTATCGAGAATGAACAGGCGACCGTTGGTCGTCAGCGAGGAACGTGCCAGCTGGAGAATTTTCAGGATCTCGTCTTCGCTAAAACAGACCAGGAATTGACTCATCCAAACAACCGGAAAACTTGAAGGCAAAGTGGCATGAGCCTGGAGAAGATCACAGGGATGGAAAGTCAAATGACTTCGCCAGGGTTCATCGGCCAATTGGGTTTCGGCCATCTTGATTTGTGAGGGAAGATCGGCAATGGTTACCTTCAGTTGGGGGCGAAAGTTCAAACATGCGCGGGCAAAACGTCCAGTGTTGCCGCCGATATCAAGCAATTGTGCTACATTCTCGGTAAAAATAATGGGCAGAGCCGCGGCAAAGGCAGAATCAGAATAGTGATGATCAAAAGCCAACCATGACTGACGCACATGATCGGGCAATTGACTCAGTCCTTCGTAGACGGTTGGCCAAGGGCCGAGTTCTTTCAGACCTGCTGGCGTACCTGTTTTCAAAGCTTCTTCCAGATGAAAAAGACCCTTAAAACAGACATCGTAAATAAAATCGAAATTGATGCTGGTCATCGTATCCAGAGCGAGTACATGGCCTAATTTAGTGAGATGGTAACGATCGTCAGCAAGGCGAAGTGCGCCCATAGCCAAAGCCGATTCAAACAGGATCTGCAGCGCATACCGACTCAATTTGCATTGTTCTGCCGCTGCCTCGATACTGAGTCCCTCGCCGATTGCGGCTTCAAGGACAGTGAAGACACCGAGACGCTTCATGGCGATGCATACCATAAAGCTGACCGGTGCAAAGGCTAACTTTTGAGCTTCCAGCATAGCCTCTTCAAGATTCTGCCGAGCTGGGGTGAAGCGCAATATTGGGGACATGGAAGGATCAATCACATATAACTCCTGAGGCGCTTTTCGCGGCTCTCCTTTGGCCCTGGATGCATTGATGTTCCGGGGCTTGAAGGGGATTGACAGATGCGGACTAAAGACCTTAGGTTCAGGCTTGGAGTTTCCTGTTTTTGAAAGAGTCCAAGCACTTTCTGTCAAGAATCCTGCTGGTTCTTCAGGCAGATTAGCTTTTGCTCAGGGGACTGGCAAGCACAACGAATTGACAGGCTGTAGCGACAGTCGCATGGATGGATTGGATGGAAACGCTAAAACTGCCTGACTTGAGTCAGTTGCAGAATCTCATTTGGATCCAGACCAGTTTTCTGGGTGATATTATTTTGCAAACAGCTGCGCTTAATTTCGTCGCGGAGCGGCATCCGCACGTGCGGCAGTATTTAATCACAACGCCCATAGGTGCCAAGGCATTGGCCGGCCACCCGGCATTGTATCGACTGCTTGTTTTTGATAAGCGCGGACGGTCTATGATTGCCGCAGTGAAGATGGTCAAGCGAGAATTGCTCGAATGCCAACGCGACTCGACCGTGTTACTCCAGGCACACCGGAGCGTGCGGTCCAGCCTTTTGGCCTTTGCTCTGGGTTTTACGACTATTACTTATGATGAAAGTCATTTTAGTTTTCTTGCTGATTATCGGGTCCCGAGGGTAGCTGTCATGCATGAAACACAGCGCTTAAGTTTGCTCTTGGAGCCGCTCGGTGTAAAGCGGGAGCAAGTTTTTCGCAGTCGACCGACGCTGACTCCACTCGTCACAGAAGCTATGCAAACGCTAGGGAATTCATTGATCTCACATCCTGTTATTGGTATAGCGCCGGGCAGTGTTTGGGGGACCAAACGGTGGCCTGTGACGCATTATATTGAACTGGCACAGATGCTTTTAGATAAAACCAAGGCGACTCTTTTGATCCTTGGCAGCTCTGATGAAAAGCCCGCTGCTGCGGCAATGGAAGAGGCTCTCGAGCGGCAGTCGTCCCGAGTAATCAACCTTGCTGGTAAAACGAGTTTGGATGATTTGCGCGATCTTTATCCGCGCTTGAATCTGCTCATCAGCAATGACTCTTCGCCCTTGCATTATGCGTCGGCTTTCCAAGTGCCGACTCTGGCGATATTCGGCGCGACAGTGCCTGCTTTGGGGTTTGGCCCATTAGCGGCGCAGAGCCAGATTGCGCAGATGAACCTGGATTGCCGGCCGTGCAGTGACCATGGCCCGCAAGTTTGTCCTTTGGGACATTTTAAATGCATGCGGGATCTTTTGCCCGAACGGGTGGCCGATCTGGCTTTAAGGCTCTTGGATTCAGAAACAGGAAAAAGTACAGGGACTTGAACTATTCATGTCCAAATGGCTTGATAAGGCGCCGAGGTTTTCCATTGCGAAAAACCTTTTCCCTGCAGGTCTCATTGTATTAGTTTAGGCTGGCAAAATCCCGTCTTGAGGGATGGAATCTTTTTGAATGGAAAGGATATCACCATGGGTGAACAAGAAGCTCAGGCGACTATTAAGCAGGACGTGGAAGGCAACGAAGTGTTTCTCTATATGAAGGGTACACCGGATTCTCCACAGTGCGGTTTTTCCGCGCAAGTGGTGCAAGTGCTGAAAAGCTACGGCGTTAATTATGGAACTCGCAATGTCTTGGAAGACTGGGACATTCGTGAAGGCATAAAAAAATATGCCAGTTGGCCGACGGTTCCCCAGCTCTATGTCAAAGGCAAGTTTATCGGCGGCTCCGATATCGTTGCCGAAATGCATCGTAAGGGTCAGTTGGCAGATATCTTTAAAGGCCTGCAAGGCTAAAAATCAAGGACGAGACGATGAGTATACGCCCCTCCGATTTCACCAAAGTTGTTCATGCCGGAGTGGAGCCTGATCCGCGCACAGGCGCGATCATGACTCCGATCTTTCAAACCTCGACCTACGTGCAGCAGGCACCGAATGAGCACAAAGGTTGGGATTATTCGAGAGCCGGTAATCCAACTCGTGATGCTCTTGAGGAAGCGTATGCGGCACTCGAAGGAGCCAAATACGGTTTGGCTTTTTCGTCGGGACTTGCTGCCGAACAGGCGATCATCCAGATCCTGAATCCGGGTGATCATGTTCTCGTCTGCGATGACGTATACGGAGGGACGGGTCGTCTGTTTCGGCGTTTGTTCGCCAAATACAACCTGAGTTTTGATTTTATCGACATGACTGTCTTGAAGAATGTGGCAGCTGCAGTCAAGCCGAATACGCGAATGATCTGGATTGAAACCCCGACCAATCCCCTGTTAAAAGTCATCGATATCGAAGCCGTATCAAAGATCGCCCATCAGGCTTCGGCAGTGGTCGTGGTGGATAATACCTTTGCCTCGCCGATCTTCCAGTCACCCTTCGAATTGGGTGCTGATATCATCACCCACAGCACCACGAAATATATCGGCGGTCATTCTGATATTATCGGCGGTGCCGTGATGATCAATGATGACAAACTCTATGAGCAAATAAAATTCGTGCAATTTGCAGCAGGGGCCGTGCCTGGACCCTTCGAGTGTTTTCTTTTGCTGCGCAGCGTGAAGACTTTAGCGATTCGCATGGAGAAGCACGATAGCAATGCCGCTGTCGTCGCTCGTTACTTGAGCGAGCATAGCCGAGTCAAGGAAGTGTTCTTTCCGGGACTGCCTTCTCATCCTCAGCACGCTCTGGCTAAAAAGCAAATGCGAGGCTTTGCAGGGATGCTGTCATTTAATTTAAAGGGCTGGTGACAAGCTGAGAGTCTGTAGCAGCCGTTGCCACGGCGATTAAATTGCTAACGCTAGCTTTCAAGTCCGCCAGATCCGACCTGAAAAGGCTTATCAAACAAGAGAATAATTCCTGCGACAAGTGATGAAACCAGATCTTTAAGTGACAAACCAATGG
>JBGSRE010000889.1:0-2076 GCA_041737755.1 Oligoflexus sp. | reverse complement strand
GGAGTCGATTGGAGGCTTGCCCCAGCCAATTACATGACTTGGTCACCAGGGCCAAACGGCGAGCAAACCACAGCCCTCCAGGGTGAGGGTAGGGCACCCAGTCTGAGCAAACTCCTAGAACTGGCTGAAAAACAAGCTTTGAAAAAGAATCAGGCGCAGGCGATTGTGTCCGAGCTTGAGGCAGGCAAGGCGATCATGCTGGACTTGTTTCGGCAGTATAAGATCAAAGATCATCCTCTTATTCAGCAGCTGAAAACGAAGCTTGCTCCATGATTTCGTCGCATGCTTGGCCAAGCGAGCGGATGAGGTCCTTCCTTTATCTCTAAGCTATGCGTGATTTGCGAGCTCTCCCTTTTTTTGAAAATTATTTTATATCAAACGAAGCCGCATCAAATCGCATCGTCCGAACTCGAAACTCGAAACTAAATCCCGGCCAAATCGTGGTATTTTTCCCACTCGGAGTTTGATACCAACTCCTACAATTGGCGCGGGTCCAGACCGTTTTTTGAAATCGAGATTGCAAGGCTTCGTTATAAGCAAGCTGCACCGAAGCTTTCACTTCGATAGTTTTGGCTGGCGCCTCGCTGACTTTTTTCAAAGCTCCCAGGATATAGCGCACCTGCGACTCGATCATGAAGATAATAGAGTTGTGCCCCAGCCCAACATTGGGACCCAGCAGCATAAAGAGATTAGGAAACCCGGCGATGGTGGTTCCCAGATAGGCCTGCGCCCCTTCCTTCCACACTTCGGTTAATTCCAGACCCTGCCGACCCTTGATGGGAAAATGGGCGGCAGCTTCGGCGACTTGAAACCCAGTCGCGCAGACGATTGTATCGAAAGCATGCTCGCGGCCGTCTTTGGTCTGGATGCCACGCGCGGTGAATTTTTCGATGGCTTCGGTTTCAAGGCTGACATTGCTTTGGCAAAGCGAGGCATAAAAATCATTGCTCAAGAGGATTCGCTTGCATCCCATTGCATAGTGCGGAGTGACTTTACTGCGGAGTTCGGGATCCTTAATCTCTTCTTTTAAATACTCCATCGCCATCTTGTGTCCATAGCTGATCAGCTGCGGCCGCAGCAAAGCCACCGCCTTCCACTCATATTGCCAATAGAGTAATTTGCGCCTAAGAGCCTGCATGAAGGGGAATTGTGCCATCAGGAACTTTTCTTTATCCGTATAAGCACGATCTGCCTTGGGCAATATCCAAGCCGGAGTTCTTTGAAAAAGAGTCAGATGAGCCGCTTTCTCAGCGAGTCGCGGGACGATTTGAATCGCACTGGCGCCGGTACCTATCACCGCCATACGGGTGCCTTCGACTCGGTGATCCGTTCGCCATTGCGCAGTGTGAAGAAGAGTGCCTTGAAAATCCTGCCGCTGAGGAATATCTGGAAAAGAAGGCCGACTGAGCCCGCCTGTGGCCATGATGAGATAACGACAGACCAAAGCTTGCTGACCCTTCAGCTCGACCGTCCAGAGGCCTTGCTGCTCATCATAGGCCGCCGCTTCCATTGTATGATGAAAACGGATATGGGGCCGCAGCTGATATTTATCAGCACAATGCTTCAGATAGCTGAAAATTTCAGCCTGAGGCGAGAACATGCGCGACCAGTTTGGATTGGGTTCAAAGGCAAAGGAGTAGACGAGCGAAGGGATATCACAGGCGGCTCCCGGATAGTGATTTTCTCGCCAGGTGCCGCCGACCTCGCCAGCCTGCTCCAGCAAAACAAAATTGTCGATACCAGCTTTCTTGAGCTTGATAGCCATGGCTAATCCAGAGAATCCTGTTCCAACAATAATCAGTTCCAAGTGCCCCTGCGTCATGTGACTCCTCATTTCGGCCAGCCGCCGGATCCATGCATGGAAGAAGGATACTATTTTTTAGCGTGTTTTTCGAGCCTGGGCCATCCATGACAGTTTTTCAGGATCAAGACCGGCTCCACAGTCTTTCCACAATCCTTTGCTTTAATGCCTCAAACTTCACAAGAGGAGTCTCTATGCACTCGCCCCGCTTTGTTTCCCTGGCCATGCTCTTGCCTTTTGGCCTTGCCTCCAGCTGCTCGCCTAAGAATAAGCCG